>NZ_JBQEAU010000002.1:0-82101 GCF_052108595.1 Advenella sp. | reverse complement strand
ATTGCCTTGGTAGCCTGTATTGCAAAGCTGCCAGAACGTATCCAACACAGCAACAGGCGACGGCAAGAACATGGGATCAACGATAGGGACCCATAATCCGGAGCCGGTCAAGGCTATCCAGATTGCGAGCATGCCTACAAAAGAGCACATACTCAATTTGAAATTGAAAAACCCCTCCTTGCTAACCGGCCTGCGAGTCCACAGACGCTTTACCGTTGCATTATTCATAGATTAATCTCCTGTCGCTGCGCCTCAATGGACTCTTGTCGCAAAAGCGCCACGATCTGACGCTTGGCATCCGCGAACTCAACCGTTGTGGTCAGCATCGGATCGGTATTTTTTGAGAAATCGGACTCGAAGGTTGCTTTGATACGGCCCGGCCTTGCGCTCATGACGACAATATGCGTCGCAAGAACCAAAGCCTCATCAATGCTATGGGTGATCCAAAGTACGGTACTCGCAGTACGTTTCCAAATACTGTGGATTTCTTCCTGTAAAAGCTCGCGAGTTTGGTAGTCGAGTGCGGCAAAAGGCTCGTCCATCAGCAAAATTTCCGGCTCATTGGCAAGCGCCCTGGCTATAGCGACACGCTGTTGCATACCGCCAGACAATTCATAAGGATAACGATGGGAAAATGAAGTGAGCCCCACCAACTCCAGATAGCGGGCTGCCACACTTAAAGATGCCTCTCGAGATTTCCCCATGGCCTGCGGTCCGAACGCGACATTATCTCTTACGGTCATCCAGTTAAACAACGCGCCTTGCTGAAACACTACCCCACGTTCTGCTCCTGGCGCAAGAATTTTCTTCCCATCCAAAATTGCACTTCCAGACGAAGGCGTTTCAAAGCCGGCAACAATACTTAAGAGCGTGCTTTTTCCGCAACCCGACGGCCCGACAATACAGACGAAATCACCGTTTTCAACAACGAGATCGACTGGTTCCAGGGCCTGGACTGCGTCAGCACCGTTTCCAAAACGCTTGGATACACCATTTAATATTAATTTTGCTCTGTCTGCGCGCGACTTCGAACTCATGCTTACCGGTTGAATAGACATAAGCGTTCCTGTTAAATCATCTGTGCTAAAAAGGACGAATCGACAAAAGGAGCAAAGCTGGCAGGCACAACCGGAAGCTGATCTGCTTCTTTGAGAAACTCTGCCTGCGCGCGCAATGTACGCAACACCCCTGTATCCTTGGCTCCCGGCATTCCCATCCACTTGTCGGTGGCCAATTCTTTAGCCGGTATTGAATGGAAAGTTTTCATATATTCAATTGTCGTTTCGGGCGGCAAACTCAAGTAGGGCGACAGTACGTCGACAACCTGCTTTGGATCATTCTCGTACATATCGCATAAGCGCGCATATTCCTTGAGATAAGCCAGTACCAACTCGGGGTGCTGCCGCTTGAATTCATCCCGTACTACAATGCCATCAAACACCAGCAAACCTGAATCAGCCAGATCGCCGGTGCGTAATAAAATAGTGCCGTTATCAGCAACAAGGTCATTCAAGACAGGCGCCCAAATATAAGCAGCATCAATACTTTTACGTTTCCACGCAGCTCGTATGGAGTCAGCTTTTATGTTCAAAAGCCTGACTTCATTCGCTGCAATGCCAGCCGACTTCAACGCGGCATTGAGCGCAAAATGTACCGAAGTATTAAACGGCAGTCCAATAGTCGTGCCTTTTAAGTCTTTTAATTCGGTGATCCCCGCCTCTTTACGTACGGCAAGGCATTCACTGTCGGTAATGTACTTTTGTACGTAAACCATCGACATTTTCACGCCTTGTCCAAAGCCCACGACCATGGGACTTGAGCCGACATTACATATATCCATACTGTTTCCTGCGATGGCAGCAAGCACTTGCGAGCCGGCCGACACAGTAACGAAATCAGTCTTGACTCCAGTACCAAAAGCGTTCTTATACGTCCCCATCGCTTTTCCAAGCACTTGCGGATTGGCTGATCCGAAATGGCCCAGTACAAACGCATTGCTGGGTTCTTGCGCCTGGACCTGGCGAGGGGAAATCAAGCCTGCGCTGCCGAAGGTCAGGACCCCCATGTTGAGCATCAAGCGTAATGCGTCGCGACGCGAGAACGATTCGAGAATAGTCATAGTCTCCTCCGAAATATGATTGAAACTGCAATTTATACACAAAACACTTGCTTATGAATTAATACTGCACCGCTGCTCGCAATCCACTTTGTCCCGCCGCCATCTGTTGACGCACGATCTCAGAGCAATCACGTAAATCTGACAAATACTGTTCGCGTACAGGTTCATGCAACAGCGACAGCATCATGTGCAACGCCTGTGGCTGCGTGGTCATGCCAGGCAGCCAGTCCCTTTCAAGCATCAAGGCGGCGACCCGTGACATATCCAGGCCGGGGTCCGCAAATGCCAGAATAGCCAGGTCGGGATCCACGACCATCCGATAGCCTGGAATTGCTATGATCCCCTTGATATAGCTATCGCGCATCGTCATTATTTTTTGTGCAATGCGCCGATAGCCATCTGCGCCTAAAAAATGCAGCGTCGCCCAGGCTCCGGCGACACCGCCAGCCGGACGCGTACCAATTAACGTGGGAGTTACAAACCGCCCGGAAGGCCAAACATCAATATCAAATCCAGCCATGGAGCACCGCTCATGATTTGAAAAGAAAACAGTAGAAGCTGGTTTAGGACAGAATCCATATTTGTGCAGATCGGCGGAAAGCGACGCTACTCCCGGTACGCTCAAGTCAAATTCTGGAAGGGGATAGCCAATATCCCGGACAAATGGCGCTAAGTATCCACCCACGCAAGCATCGGTATGCAGCCATATGTCATGGCGCAGCGCGATCTGGCCCAAACGGGCGATAGGATCTATTACTCCAAACGGAAAACAGGGTGCCGAGCCGACTAGCATCACGGTCTGCTCATCTATCGATGCCGCCATTTGATCGACATCGGCACGTCCATCGGGCATCACGGGGATGCGGCGCTCTTGCAGATCCATACTTTGCGCAGCTTTGGTAAAAGCCGGGTGTGCCGTTTCCGCAAGTACAATGTTGCCACAGCCTTTCGGTAACGCGCGCTTCAACCTTGCTTCTGCGCGTGCCGCACGCACCGCTAAAAATATACTCTCCGTTCCGCCGCAGGTGACAATCCCGGCCATATCGGCACTGCCATTTAATAATGACAGGCACTTCTGGATAATCTCTTCCTGCATGGTTTTGATGCTTGGGAATGCCCGGTTTGCGCCCAGCGCATTTTCTGAGAAATATTGAAAGAAAGCATCACGCCCTACTTCGTACGCATCCTGTTCGCCACGAAAAACGTAGAGCGGAATGCGCCCTCCTCGCCAGTTTTTATCACTTTCTGCGAACGCATCCAGTGCATATTTGATTGTTTCTTTGGACACACCATGTGAGGGAAATGGAGTCATTTTCTTTAGAAGGAGATTTAAGTTAGATATATGTTATATCAAAATATTGGATTAAACAAGAAAGTATTATCACCATATATAGCCCCCAACGAAGCCTTTAAGAAGCTACCCGAACAGCGCTAGGCCAATCGCACACGTGGAAGTTGCGCACAGTGCAGGAAAAAAGAAGGCGAAGCAGTCCGGGCACCCATCTGACTGACCCGCAAATCAGTCTCAAACAAATTGAACCCTAAGATCTCGCACATCAAAGATATAAGCATTTGATGTATGTTTAATCCCGTACGGGCACTGACGGGTTATCATAGAACGTAACAAGATTTAAGTTCGTTTCAAAAACGGACATAACACGGCCTTTAACAGACATATCGCTTTCACGCTGGCTGGTGTACACCATGCCTAAGATGAGACGCGTCGCCTGGCCAGCATCCTGACCATTTAATCTGCATGAGTTTGTCCATGAGTTCGCCTACTTTTAAGCCCGCAGTTGTGGCCGGCTGTATTTTTTCGCTGTTTGCCTGCGCGGCGGTTGCCCAGCCGGTGACTACAGCACAAGCAGCCATCACAGCCGGGCCTGAATCAGCCACGCCCGCTGCTGCCACACCAGAAGCTCCCATTACCCAACTGTCGCCCATTGTGGCCACCAGCACCCGTATGGATCGCCCGGCAAGCGAAATACCGGCATCGATCAGCATCATAGACGGTGCGCACATCCGCGCCAACCAGATGCAAGTCAATCTATCCGAAGGTTTGCGCGGCATCCCGGGGCTGACCGTGCGCAACCGGCAGAACTATGCTCAGGATCTGCAGGTGGGCATTCGCGGTTTCGGCGCCCGGTCGGCATTTGGCGTACGCGGCATCCGCCTGTATGTGGACGGCATTCCGGCGACCATGCCAGACGGACAGGGCCAGACGTCCAATATTGATCTGTCCTCCATTGAATCGGCAGAGGTCCTGCGCGGGCCGTTTTCCACGTTGCACGGCAACTCATCGGGCGGTGTGCTGCTGACCGAAACCGAAACCGGTGAGGGGCCGCTTACCCTTACCCCGTCTTTTGCAGCCGGCAGCTACGGGCAACAGCGTTACGGCATGAAAGCGTCAGGGTCCCGTGGGGAAGGCGCCGGCGCCATAGACTATCTATTGAGCACCAATCATTTCCGTACAGACGGCTACCGCGACCATAGCAGGGCGCAGAAAAACCAGGTCAATGCCAAGCTCGGGCTGCGCGTAGGCGATGCCGGCCATCTTAGCCTGCTGCTCAATCATGTCGATGTGTCGGCACAGGACCCACAAGGGCTGACGCGGGAAGCGTTCGAGAACGATCCACGAGCCTCGTCGCCCAATGCCCAAACCTACAATGTACGCAAAACGACCAAGCAGACCCAGGGTGGTCTGGTCTATGAACAGCCGCTGTCGGACCGGACCGATCTGCGCGTCATGGGCTACTATGGCCAGCGGGAAACCAGGCAGTTTCTGTCCATTCCAATTGGCCCCCAACGTGCACCCTCGCATTCGGGCGGCGTCATCTGGCTCAAAAGGCAATACGGGGGTGCAGACATCCGGCTCACCTCGCATGTCTCCCTGGCCGACAGGCCGCTCACTCTGGTGGCGGGCCTGGCCTGGGATACGATGCGCGAAGCGCGCAAGGGCTACGAAAACTTCATCGGCAACCAGCTTGGCGTGCAGGGCAACCTGCGGCGCAACGAAATCAACAACATCTGGAACCTTGATCCCTACGTACAGGCATCGTGGAACTTTGCCGAGCGCTGGACGCTGGATGCCGGCCTGCGCTACAGCAACGTCCATTTCAAGTCCTCAGACCGCTATATTACAAACGGCAACGCCGACGACAGCGGAACCGCCAACTACAGCAAGCTGCTGCCAGTCATTGCCCTGAACTACCAAGCCACACCAGACCTTTTACTATACGTCACGGCCGGCCGCGGCTTTGAAACCCCGACCTTCAACGAGTTGTCATATCGCGCCGACAACGAACCAGGCCTGAACTTTGGTCTGAAGCCATCGGTCAATACCACGCTGGAAGCCGGGCTCAAGGCCAATGTCGGCTACGGTCAACTGACCGCCGCCGTCTTTCGCACCTACACCAAGGACGAAATTGTAAGCGCCGGCGCCTCGGGCGGGCGCACCACCTATCAGAATGCGGGCCGTACCCTGCGCGATGGGGTCGAACTGGCCTGGGATGCACGACTTTACCGCAATCTGCGCGCCCAGCTTTCTTATACTTATCTGCACGCCCGCTACCGCGACAGCTTTTGTTCCGGACCCTGCTCCGGCAGCAACCCGCAAGTACCTGCCGGCAACATGATTCCCGGCATCGCCCGCAATACAGCAACGGCTTCGCTGGCATGGGAACCGGAGCAGGGCTGGAGCGGCGGTGTCGATGTCGACTACCTGGGTAAAGTGTACGTAAACAACCAAAACAGCGAGTCCGCTCCTTCGGCAGTGGTAACCGGCCTGCATACTGGCTACACCTGGAAACGCGACCATTGGACTGTCAATGCATTTGCGCGCGTAGACAACGTCTTTAATGCGCGATATGCGGGATCGGTCATCATAAACGATGCCAACAAACGTTATTATGAACCGGCGCCTGGTAGAAACTGGACGGCAGGCATGACGGCAAGTTACCGTTTTTAGCGTTAGAATGTCTCTATCCTTGCCGATCCGGCGCACATGACTGCGCTGCGCCGGCTGCGTAGATCACGCTGGCGACCATCATCGCCACCGGCTTGCGCGCCATAGCGCAAAGCGCTGCACCAGAGCCCGAAGAATCATCGTTGTAAAGTTGTCTGTTTCAAAAGGGAAATACAATGGACGAACGCAGACCCATATCCGGCATTGCTGCCGCTGGCCTGACACTGCTGGCAGCGCTCATTATTCTGATCGGCCTGTTCATGACCGGCGCAGGCGCGTGGCTCGCCGTCCTGGGCGGCAGTGTTTATTACGTATTGATGGGCCTGGCGCTGCTACTGTCTGGCTACCTGCTCTGGAAACGCAGCTTGCTGGGCGCCTGGCTTTATGGCCTGGCATTTATTGCCACTCTCATTTGGGCGGTATGGGAAGCCGGCTGGGAATTCTGGCCATTGGTCGCACGCGTCTTTGCATTTGCCGTTCTGGCTTTTCTGGTCACCCTGGCCGCGCCGGCACTGCGTCGTGCCCAGGGCAAAGCGCCCTGCCGCGTAACGCGCTGGGCTTCGGTCGTGCTGGCCATCGGCATTGTGGTCACATTCACCCTTTTCTTTTTCCCCAAATCGGTCCTCGAGGCTGAGCATATTGCCGCCGTCACAAAAGTCGACCCCAACGACCCGCCAACAAACTGGGAGCATTGGGGTAACACCCCAAGCGGAACGCGCTTTGTGGCCATAGACCAGATCAACAAGAACAATATCGGCAAGCTGCAAGTAGCCTGGACGGCTCACACCGGCGATATTCCCGAGAGTACCGGATCGGGCGCCGAAGACCAGAACACACCACTGCAAATCGGCGATACGCTGTACGTGTGCACGCCCTACAGCAAGGTGCTGGCCCTGGATGTAGATACCGGCAAGGAAAAATGGCGCTACGACTCCAAAGCAACCGCGCCTAACTGGCAACGCTGCCGCGGTCTGGGGTATTTCGATGCAACCGCCAGCGCCAATACTGTAGCCCAAACCAGCGCCGAAGGCGCTGCGCTCGCTGGTGACCAGAATACGTCACCAGCCGAAGGCACCACACCTGCGGGCACGATGCCGACCAGCCAGCCGGCCAACGCGGTAACCTGCGCGCGGCGCCTGTTTTTACCCACCACCGATGCCCGCCTGATTGCAATCAATGCCGACAACGGCCAGCCCTGCTCCGAGTTTGGCAATATGGGCACGGTCGACCTGAAAGTGGGCATGGGCGAAGTCAAGGACGGCTACTATCAACAAACGTCCACTCCACTGGTTGCGGGCAATCTGGTCATTGTAGGCGGACGCGTAGCTGACAACTTTGCCGTAGACGAACCGCCAGGCGTGGTTCGTGCCTTCAATGTCATTTCCGGCAACCTGGAATGGGCGTGGGATCCGGGCAATCCGGAAATAACCGGCGCTCCGCCCGAAGGCCAGACCTACACCCGGGGCACACCGAACGTGTGGTCTGCCATGTCCTACGATGCCAAGCTCGGTCTCGTCTATTTGCCCACCGGCAATGCCACACCGGATTTTTACGCCGCCCAGCGCAGCGAACTGGATGACAAATACAGTTCATCCATCGTCGCACTCGATGTAAAAACCGGCAAGGTACGCTGGCATTTCCAGACAACCCACCATGATCTGTGGGACTTTGATCTGCCTGCGCAACCGTTGCTTTATGACATTCCCGATGGCAAAGGTGGCACCCATTTCGCGCTGGTACAAGTAACCAAGCAGGGCGAAATTTTCATGCTCGACCGCGTGACCGGCCAACCGCTGGCGCAGGTTCAGGAAAAGCAGGTACCGCAAGGCAATGTCAAGGGTGAACGCTACGCCGCCACCCAGCCGTTTTCAGTAGGCATGCCCTCTATTGGCAACCAGACGCTAAAAGAAGCCGATATGTGGGGTGCGACTGCATTCGACCAACTGCTGTGCCGGATTCAGTTCAAGGGCATGCGTCACGATGGCGTCTACACACCGCCCGGCGAAGACCGTGCCCTGCAGTTTCCCGGCTCGCTGGGTGGCATGAACTGGGGTGGTGTCTCGGTTGATCCGACCACCAACTATATGTTTGTCAACGACATGCGGCTGGGCCTGGCCAATTACATGATCCCTCGCGACAAAGTGGGCGCCGGCGCCAGCGGCATCGAAATGGGTGTGGTTCCCCAGGACGGAACGCCCTATGGCGCCATGCGCGAGCGTTTCCTGTCGCAATTGGGTATCCCTTGCCAGAAACCGCCATTTGGTACGATGACTGCCATTGACCTGAAAACCCGCAAGATCGTCTGGCAGGTTCCGGTCGGCACCGTCCAGGATACGGGACCGCTGGGCATTCGCATGGGTATGCCCATTCCTGTTGGTATGCCCACCTTGGGCCCATCGCTGGCAACCCAGGCCGGGCTGTTGTTCTTTGCGGGCACGCAAGACTTCTACCTGCGCGCCTATGATTCGGCCACCGGCAAGGAAATCTGGAAGTCTCGCCTGCCGGTAGGCAGCCAGGCCGGCCCCATGTCGTACATTTCTCCCAAAACCGGCAAGCAGTACATTGTGATCAATGCCGGCGGAGCCAGGCAGTCTCCTGATCGCGGCGACTACATCATTGCCTATGCGCTGCCAGATGATGCACGCAAGGAACAATAGCGTATGAAAAAGCGTGGCTGATGGGCTGTGTGGCATCAGCCCATCGCCCAAAAAAGCCCGAAATACAGCCCCAATAGCAACTGACATTTACGACGCTATTGGGGCTGTTTTGTTTTGCTCGATATTGGGATGAGTGGCAAGCGTCAGCGGTTGCGCACCCCGCGCTTGACGTGACTGCCTGCAACAGCGGGCCTGGACTGACGGAACATGTTCAGGTACGCAGCACATTCTCACGGTTAGTGACCGGTACCCTGCGCCTATTTCGCATGAGCAAGCAGGTAGTCCCGCAATACATTTGCGTTATTGTGCTGCTCGTCTTTTGCCGAATACAGCAGAGTCACGCGCTGCTGCCGCGCCCTATCTAACAGCTGCTTCACCGCTTCTGGCGCTTCATCCAGTTCGGCGCAATAGCGTTTCGTAAATTCGGCCCATTGGTCCTTGTTCTCATGAAACCATTTGCGCAATGGGCTGCTGGGGGTTACCTCCTTGAGCCAAAGATCATGCCTCAGATCTACTTTTCTTATCCCTCGCGGCCATAATCGATCGACCAGCACCCGATAACCGTCGTTATCGTCCGGCTCATCGTATACACGCTTAGTCTGGATCTGATCTTTTTTCATTATCAATCTCCTGTCGCACCATGCTTGCCGGCCGCTATCAGATAGATGATGCCCGCAATGCCTGCTCCAATACCTCTTGTCTATGGTACTGCGAATACGGTACGCAGGTGGTCTTGGCACCAGGATATGGGCGCGAGCAGATGCGGTGCATTGTCGCTGGTCTGTTCATTATTATTACCACAACCTGCATAAAGTCGCTCTGGATGGCAGTTCGCCCTAACCCCCGCTCGTCAGCTGTTTCTGCGCAGCCTCATGAATCCGGGCGTACAGGTTGTTACCATGTGCGTCGATTCCCACCGTCACCGGCCCCAGTCCCTTCACACGCAGGCGCACCACGCGATAGTGAGTCAACATATCGGTCCACCCCACTTCCAGCACCTCTTCAATGGCCTGACTCAATAGCGTGCAGCCGCCTCCCAGAAAAGACAGATAGACACAGCCGGCCACTTGCATGGCTTGGGCGCTGGCCTGGTCCAGCCCCCCTTTGCCGCCAGTTGCATGCAGTTGCAGTTCGCGGATCAGGCGGGGCATATGCGGGTTGAAGCGGGTGCTTGTAGTTGGATTGATGTACAGAATGTCAAACTGCCCGGCGGTTTCCCGGCTATAGCTGCCCAGATGAAACAGCGAGGCGCCTTGCAGGTCCATGGGAAATGGTTCCTTGCCATCCAGGCAATCCAGAAATCGGGCGTGGGTCGGCAGCCCGGCGGTAATGATAATTTCACCGTCAATAATGACCTGGTCGCCGGCCCGCAGCGTGCGTGCATCACTGGCAGACAGCGGAAAAGTCATGCGGTGGGTGGTAATGGACATGCCCGTTTACTCCAGCATTTGAATGCGACCGTCGTTATAACAGCGCGCCCGCGTACGCCGGTTGATCCAGCAGTTGAAACAAACCGCGACCGGTGTAAAGCCATGACCTGCGCAGTAATTGATATGAACCGCCATGGAAGTGCTGTCGCCCCCTGTGCCCATGGGGCCAAAGCCTGTTTTATTGATTCGCTCCAGCAACCGGGCTTCCATATCCACCAGGATGGGTTCGGGATTGACCGTGCCGATTTGCCGCAGCGTCGCCTCCTTGGCCATTTTTGCCGCGTAATCAAACGAGCCTCCAATGCCCACGCCAATTACCACTGGCGGACAGGGTTGGGATCCTGCCTTGACGACAGTCTCCATCACAAAATTCTCTATTGTCGGCAAATCGGGGAAACTGAATATTTCCAGCGCAGCCCAGCGTCCTGAACCCAGCGCCTTGGGCGAACAGGTAATGTCGATATAATCTGCGCCATCCACCAGATCAAACGTGGTAATCGGCATGCCCTTGCCCTGGTAACCACGCTCAAGCGTGAGCGGATTGGTTACATGCGGCAACAGCGGCGGGTTGACCGTGGCAACCAGTTCTGCGAACCCTTCTTCAATGGCCTGTTTCACATTGCCATCGAACCGCGCCTGCGTACCAATCTGCATGAAATAAACCGGCACACCGGAGTCGGAACAGACCAGCGACTGCTGGCTGCGCGCTGCATCAGCGCTTTCGATCATGATTTGCAAGGTACGTCGACCGGTCTCATTGGTCTCGCGAAAACTCGCCTGCACCAGGGCCTGGCGAGTATCGTCCGGGATCTGCTTGAGTGACCGCTCGTAAAGTTGCGCTGTCACCTGTTTGATCATTTCAAATGTAATGGCCATTGTTTCTCTTAGTGTTTAAGCAGTCCGAAGGTCCGGGCTCGCATGCGGGCCAGCGCATAGATGGTTGCTGCAATCGGCGTGGCCATTTGCAGGCTTGCTGCCAGCTCTACAAATGCGCCAAGAATGGCCTCAATCTCGACCGGGCGTCCTGCTTCGGTATCCTGCAGCATCGAGGTCTTGACCGCACCAAGCTTGCGCGTAACAGCAAGACGTTGCTGTGGTGTTACGCTCACTGCAATGCCCAGCGCCGCGCCTACCGCGACGACTTCCTCCATAAGCGCGACAAACAAACGGTAAATTGCAGGGTCGTCAATCATCAGGTCGGTCTGTGATCCGGTGAGCATGCTGACTGGATTGAAGCAGGCATTGCCCAATAGCTTTTCCCAGACGGCAGAACGGATGGCAGATGTTTTTTCTGCAGCCAGGCCGGCCGCATTGAACAGCGCGACCAAACGATCGAGCCGGTCCTGGTTTGATTGATCCGCATGGCGGCTTATTTCGCCAAGCACCAGCCGGTTGCCCGAGCTGTGATGAGACACGCCCGGTTCCGGGCTATAGCACGATGGATAGACAACGCAACCGACTATGCGACTGGCGTCAATGGCGCCTGCAATAATGCCCCTGGGATCCAGGGCCTTAAGTTGAGTGGGCAGTTGGCCAGTGGGCGATTCGCTGTTATCCAGCCCTTGCGTAAACCACCAGGGAATACCGTTGATCGCCGGGATGATCATCGTGTCCGCGTGGCACAGTGCGGGCACCATGTTTGCAATGTCCTGCAGCGCATGGGTCTTGACGGTCAGAATGATGATATCTTGCGGGCCGAGCGCTGCGGCATCGGCCGACGCGTGCACTTGCGCGACTAGCCGCTCGGGCCCATCTTCCAGTACCCAGCCACGCGCCTGTATGGCTTGCAGGGTCTGGCCGCGAGCCAGCACGCTTACTTGAGCGCCGCCATGGGCCAGGCGCACGCCCAGATAGCCGCCGATCGCGCCCGCGCCAATGATGCAGACCTTGGTTTTATCCTGTGTACTCATATTCCTTCCACATGCAGGTTGGATGTAGCCATCGCCATGGCGAACCTGTATACACCCCTGTCTTCAGAAAATTTATACTAGAATATGCTCGTTTAAATGTCAATAGATTATATTATTGACCTATATGTAAAACCAAGCGCCGTATATTGAGCGGATGGCATACACCTTACCCGGCGTATGCTATTTCGTTTATGGTGTGCGTATCCGGCCTGTAAGGTCTCGGTATCTAGCCCAGACCTTAGCCAGGTTTACTCAATCGTGTTTATTCAGAAACTGCTTTACCGCGTCCGCAAACGCCTCGGGCTGTTCAACAACGGCAATGTGCGATGCGTCCTCCAGCACCACCAATTGCGCGCCCGCAATCTGGCTGCTCATGATTTCCGACATTTGCAGCGGCGCGCCCTGGTCCAGGCGTCCGGCGATGACCAGCACCGGCAACGACAAGTCCTTGAGCCTGTCCGTGGTATCGACCGTGCCAACTGCGTTGCAGCACCCAATATATCCTTCGGTGTCGGTAGTCAGCAGGCGACGACGGTAAGCCGCCACGTCACCGGCGTGCTCGCGCCGGAATGTATCGTGAAAATAGCGCTGCATCACGGCATCGGCAATGGCTTCAATACCCTGATCCTGCACAGTTGCAATACGCTGACGCCAGTTGTCCCGCGCCTCTTGCGGATACCCCGAAGTGGAATTGGCGATCACAAGTGATATTAACTGCTCGGGATGACGCAAGGCCAGTTCCTGCCCGACCATTGCTCCCATCGACAAGCCGATCCACACAACAGGGCCGCTGTCCAGTTCACGCAGCAGTCGCGCGGCGTCATCCGCCAGCTCAGCCATGCTGTACAGCCCGGCAGGCGCATCGGAACTGCCATGGCCGCGATGATCATAGGCAATCACATCATGATCGGCCGCCAGCTCGCTGGCCAGGCGGTCCCACATGGCCAGATCGCAACCCAGCGCATGACTTAACACAACCGTATTTTTTGCCTTGCCATTACGGGCACGGCGTATCGTGTAGTGCAGCGCCGGCTTACTGACCGTACGATCTTCCTGCCCGGTTCCTGAATGAAAGACGTCCAAAGGAGAATAGGCTTGCGGCTCGTAACCGATTTGCGGTCCAACTTCCCTCAAGATAGCCATGGCATGACTGAAAGCCGTATTGGCGGCAGGAACACCGGCATAAATTGCTGCCTGCATCAGTACTTCCTTGATTTCATCCGGGGTCAGGCGCGACGACGTTTCACCCGTGAGCGCCGCACGCACATGCAGGTCAAACTCTTCCCAGCGTCCCATTGCAATCGTAATAGACAGAACAATGATACGGCGCGTTTTGTGATCCAGACCGGGTCGGCTCCAGATTTCGTGCCAGGCAAACCGCGAGATCAGCTGTTGAAACTCGGCATTGAAATCGTTGGCGCCGGTCAGCGAGCGCTCTACCCAGGCATCGCCCAGAACGCGACGGCGGTTATCGAGGCCTCGTTCAAGATCGTGGTCAACTGGATCAAAACTCATGGTGTGTAATTCCGAAGAAAATAGACAATGGGAAAGTGGACAATAAAAAAGGCAGTCGTGCCGGCGTCATCCTGGGTGCCTGGCGCGCCAGGATGACCACAGATCAGAGTGCTTGCGCTCTTGCGGCGCCGACGGTAATCGTACCGCAGAATCGGCCTCTACCTGATTTGTCGGGCACGAACGCGGGCAATCGCCTGCGCCTTGCCCGGTTCACCACCCTTGCGATGCTCAGCCAATGGGTTCGTAGCCGTCCTGATCTTCCGGCCAGGGGGTAAGTACTTCAAACCCGTCGGCGGTGACCACGACCATATGCTCCCACTGAGCCGACAGTGAGTGGTCCTTGGTAACCACCGTCCAGCCATCGGCCAGTTGCCGCGAATGGCGTTTGCCGGCATTGACCATGGGTTCAATGGTAAACATCATGCCTTCCTGCAACCTGAGCCCCTCGCCCGGCCGCCCGTAGTGCAACACTTGCGGATCATCATGGTAGATCTGTCCGATACCGTGACCACAATATTCGCGTACGATACTGAACCCTTCGCGGTGGGCTACGCTTTGTATGGCGTAGCCGACATCACCCAATGTAGCGCCAGGACGCACCTGACGGATGCCGGCCACCATGGCTTCATAGGTCGTATGTACCAGGCGCCTGGCCAGCGGCCCCGGCTCTCCCACAAAATACATGCGACTGGTGTCTCCGTACCAGCCATCCTTGATGATAGCCACGTCGATATTGATGATATCGCCGTTGCGCAGCACCTTATCGGAAGGAATGCCATGACAAATGACATGGTTGACCGACGTACACAGGGTTTTGGGAAACCCGTGATATCCGATATTGGCAGGGATGGTGTTCTGGACATTCACGATATAGTCGTTGCACAAACGCTCCAGCTCATCGGTTGTTACACCGGCTTTCACATGCGGCGCAATCATATGCAGAACATCGGCCGCAAGTCGGCCGGCGATCCGCGCCTTGGCTATGTCCTGGGCACTTTTGATGGAAACGCGCTGACTCATTGACGCGCCCCCGCAGGCACACCTGCACGGATCGCCGCTGTACCCATGGTCGAGATCGAGTTCAGATCCAGCGAGCCACTCTGCCCGGCCTGCACCAGCAGACGGCACAGGTCGCTATGATCAAGATCGGGATACATTTCAGCCAGCATGCCAATGCGCATCCAGTGCTCGGCCTGAGCGTTGATGGAACGACTAAGCGCCGTACTGGCCAGACGCAGGTTTTCATGCATCTGATCGGAAATTTTTACAATACCCATAATTTGTCCGGAGTCGGTAATAAAAAATGGCGCGACCGCAAGGCCACGCCAACATATAACGTCATTCAGCTGAATGATGTTATATGAAACGCATATGTTTAGTATATCACGATACGCAGATGGGTGACCGGACTTATGAATCCAGACGGGAGGCAATCCGCTCATTCACATAGGTCGTCAGCTCACCCGGGGCAGTATATTCCAGATGCAGTATCAAGCCGATAATCCTCTCGGCCTCGCCATTGCTGATGACTGATGCAACCTGCTTCCGGAAACCCCGTATGGCCTCGATCCCGGTGCATGGCCGGTTGCGTTGGACAGCGACCCAGGCGTCAGACAAGGCGCGATTCAGGTTCACGGTGCCCATACGCAGCTGTAGTTGCTCAATCAATGCAGGCGGACAGTGACCGCCCAATGTCGCCATATGGGCCGATAGCACTCCATCCATCGCGGACCGGCCGGGGCCGGGAAGATCGGGCGGGTCCTGGGAAACGCCACCGATAGCATCGTGTATCCTGGCCTGAGCCGCTGTTGCCGCATTTTCCGCCAATTGCGCCGCCTGCGCAGCAGCAAATCCCATTGCATCCAGCGTCGCGGTTGCGGGTAACTGGCTTGCTCTGGCTGCCGCCACCGCGGCTCCGACCGTTCCATTAACAGCGCCGCCCCGCCAGGCAGGGCTGTGATCGATATCAGGCAGATCGGCCAATACCCTTGTTGCAAGGTAACCGGCGGCCAGCGCGCTCATGAACACGTGCCCGCTGCCCTGACAGGCCTGGACGAGCGCCCAAGCAGCAGGAATGACGGCGGCGTCCACTGTCATGAACCCGGAATGCGCATCTGCACCAGGCTGTGGGATTTCAAGCATCACGCCAGTTGACAAGGCTGATAACACCGGTTGGTTCTGAATATATCCTGTTGTGTCCATAGCGGCCTGCGAGCCGCTGCTGGCGCTGGTGCCGATAGTGGTGGTGGTACGCGGCACGGTTACCTGCCGGTTTATGTCTGCGCTCAGTATCGCTGCAAGTGCCTTGAGCACACGCCAGCGAATCTGTTCTGTAGCCGCAACCGGCATATTTTCAACTGCCATATTACTGATACGTTGCGCAAATTGCGCCGTCACCGGATCGGTCATATCTTTCTAATCTCTTCTGTTAAATGCCACTGCTATTGTGCAGCACCATGCGCATCGCCGCCAGTTGCACTCAGGAGGTTTCTTGACGTGGATCATATTTTTTAAATTTATAGACCACAACAACCACAGGGATATTTCACATGCAATCGATTGCCCGCAATACGGCCATGGATATTGCTATGCGCTCGCAGCTTGCGCTACCTGTTCACGCACCGCCGCCCCTGGCACACCGGCAGCGGGCCGATCACAGATATAATCACTGAACCATAGTTGAGGTGCGGGAGCGCCCATGCCAGAGATAAAACCTGAAGAACACGGAAAACTACTGTCGGTGGGCGACGTAGCCCGACGCAGCGGCGTGGCGGTATCTGCGCTGCACTTTTATGAACGCAAGGGATTAATTGCCAGCGTACGAAACAGCGGCAACCAGCGCCGCTACAAACGCGAAGTCCTGCGCAGAGTGGCCATTATCAAGGTTGCACAGCGGGTGGGCATTCCATTGACGGAAATTGCCGAAGCGTTTGCCACCCTGCCCAGCGGCCGGACCCCGAGCGCAGCAGACTGGGAACGCATGTCCCAGGTCTGGCATGATGATCTGAGCGACCGCATCCGGACGCTGACCAGCCTGCGCGATCAGCTTACCGAATGCATAGGGTGTGGTTGCCTGTCGATTGCGTCATGCCCCTTGCGCAACTACCTGGACAGGCTCTCGGACGAGGGACCGGGCGCCCATTTCCCATCCCTGGGCTAACAGCTGCCATTTCTTTGCAAACGCCGTCATATCCGGCACGCAAATCCCAAAAACGTCATGCAACGCGGCTTGCGCCGCTTGCGCGCTTTCCAGCATGGTCTGTTCAGTCTGTCCATCCTCATAACGCGTGGTTAGCAGATTGTTGCGCAAGGTATAGCGCCCATTCTGGAAAATCCTGGCTGCCACAACGGAATGACGGAAATGGGAATCGTCGTGCGTGGATGTGTAATAGTTGGGCGCAATGTAGTCCACCGGATGCTGCCGGGTCAAATCGAACCGGTACATATTGCGCCAGCCTGTGTTGGTATGAACCTGTAGCCAGTAATCGCCATCAATCAGCAGACAGCGATAAGTGCCGTGGCTGGTTTGCTGCAGATTTTCCCGGTTCATCACCATGGGCGCGGGAATGGAGTTGCCGCCAAAGCCCACGTCGACAATGTAAGGGCGATGATCCAGCCTGACATGCAGCAGCATATGGGAGCGAGGGGTAATGGCATTATCGTCGGCACCCCACAGCACACGCGCCAGCAGATTGGACACAGTAAAGCCCAGACGGCGCAACACATGGGCGAACAGCAAATTCTGTTCATAGCAGTACCCGCCGCGCTCACTGAATACCAGTTTGTGCTCAAGGCTGGGCAAATCGATCGGAACCGACCGGTTCAGAAACGGGTCCAGATTTTCAAATGAAATAGTCTTCTGGTGCAACAACTGCAGCGCTGCCAGCGTCTCCAGCGTGGGGTCCTGGGATCCTGTATAACCGAGTTTGGCAAAATACGCATTCAGATCGATTTTGTAATCTGTGAGCGGGGTCTTCATCAAAACACTCCGGGTAAAAGAATAAATGACGATCGCAGTGTAAAACCTCAACCTACATTAAGGACAAGCCATCTGCTCCACAGGCATGTCCAGATTCCGCAGGATCGCTGCAGAACCGGCATTGGCCGGCAAAAATATTTCCAGCACCAACTCCGAAAGCGCAACCTCCAAAGGGGTCCCAAAGGTCATGGTCGCGCTCAGTAAAGACAACACACCCTCGTTCGTGTCCAGCTGCAATGGCACGGCAATGGTATGGTTGACACGCGGCAGATGCGGGATGCCATCCGGGGTGGGATAGGCAACCAGCTCATCATACAGCGCCAGCAGCCACGGGTCGGCCGTCTGCTCGTACTGGCGCTGCAACCGTTGCAGCAAATGCGCACGCCATTCAGAAAAATTGAGAATGCGCGCTGCCAGCCCTTGCGGATGCAGGCCCAGCCGCAGTACGTTAACCGGCGCCTCCAACAGCTCAGGCGCCACATCGGCAAGCAACAACGACAGGCTGCGGTTGGCATGCACCAAATTCCAGTGGCCATCCACCGCCATGGCAGGAAAAGGTTCATGCGCCGTCAGCAAGGCAGTGATCGCGCTATGCGCTTCATGCAGCGGCGCATCGTTCAGCGCATGTTCGGCATAGTGAGGGGCATAGCCGGCGCACAGCAGCATTTCATTGCGCTGCCGCAGGGGAATATCCAGATGTTCAGCCAGTAAAAGCAACATCTGGCGGCTGGGCTGCGCCCTGCCGGTCTCCATGAAACTCAAATGCCGGGCGGAAATATTTGCCAGGCAGGCCAGGTCCAGCTGACTGTAGCGCCGTCGTTGTCGCCAGTCGCGTATGAGACCTCCAACAGTGGTTTGTGTCATGATTTTCGCAGGTTTGAATGGTCGGCGCAGGCATGCGGACGCACACACGGGCGGTCTGGCGTGTCACCACAAATACAAAAGCAAAAGCAGCTTGTTGGCTCAATCATAATCGGGTCCTGAACAATAAACCATTACCTGGCTGGTAATGGACATGCGCCGCGTTTTACATCACAGTAGATGCAACCGAACTCATCACACCACACCTGCGGCCCGATGACAATTGCCATCGATTCGTAAAATAAAAGGAATATCGCATGATCGAGCTGTCCACATCAAGTCCTGACTTACACAAAAATACAAATCACCGTACGCTTGTATCGTCTGTGAGTCAGCCTACAGAAGAGACCTACGTCATTATCTTTCATCTGAAAGCGGGCACGCAAGCACAGTTTCTCGCGCTACTGGAACCCGTGCTGGACGCCATGCGCGACGAAACCACATTCGTCAATGCAGCGCTGCACCGCGACCCGGTATCGGACACCGTCTATATGCTCTCTGAAACCTGGCTGGATCGTGAAGATGTGCTGAATGTCCAGATGCACAGGCCTTATCGCCAGGCTTTCTGGGATATCCTGCCGGAACTGCTGGAGCAACCCAGACAGATACAGGTATGGAAACCGATCAGGACCGATCTGACCGTCTGAAGTTACAATGTGCGGGCAACGATCATGGCGGGTCCTTCGCCCAGCCCGATGTTTTTATCATTCCTGCACCAGGAGCAGACCATGGCAGTCACTCACAACTATGACGTTATCATCGAATGGACCGGCAATCGCGGTGTTGGGACGCGCGACTATAAAAGTTATGATCGCGACCACGTCATCCGTGCCAATGGCAAACCCGATATCGCAGGCTCTTCGGATGCGGCATTTGCCGGCGATGCGCAGCGCTGGAATCCTGAAGACCTTCTTGTGGCCTCCGTGTCTGCCTGTCATAAATTGTGGTACCTGCATCTGTGTTCAGACGCCCGCATACAGGTCATGAGCTATATCGATCAGGCCCATGGCGTTATGGTGACCCACGCCAATGGTGGTGCCTTCAGCAAGATTGTGCTTCGGCCAGTCATCACCATTAGCCGAGAGCAGGATATCGACAAGGCTCGCCAATTGCATCACGACGCCCACGCAAAATGCTTTATTGCCAGTTCGGTGAATTTTCCGATAGAAGTCGAACCGGAAATTCGGGTCGCCGCAGCGCAATAACGCAGGTGTGCGCGAGCAGCCGGCAAATGCCTCAGCGTTGACATAGCCACTTCGAAATACCCGTTTTGAAATACCAAAGGCCACATGACAATCGCCATGTGGCCTTTATTACTGCTATGTCAACTACCAACCTGCACGGGCACCATCAGTGCGTCACTTCGCTATCGGCACGTTTGCCCAATATGATGGCCGCAACCAGTCCCAGACCAACCCCGAACATCACATAATAGGTTGGCGCCATGGGTGAACCGGTCTGCTGAATCAGCCAGGTAACGATGAACTGGGCAAAGCCGCCAATCAGCATGACCGCCAGGTTATAGGAAATGGACAGGCCGAGCGAACGCACGCGCGTTGGAAACAACACGGCCATCACCGTACTGAAAACAGCAAAGAAAGCCGCCGCACACAGACCGGTGGCCAATTGCACCACAATCAGTTTGGAGATGGTGGGTGCTGCCGTGAGCCAAGAATAGATCGGGAACAGAATCACAAAATACAGACCCAGTGAGCCGATCAGCAACCGGCTGCGGCCAATGCGATCGGACAGCAGGCCCATCAAGGGCGTGAGAATAACCACCCACAATGCCCCCAGCATCTGCACTTCAAAGGTTTCCTGCAGCGGCAGTTTCAGTATTTTCGTGGCAAACGTCACCAGATAAGTGAACGTAATATACACGGTCACGGTGGCCGCCGCCACAAGCCCGATACCCAGAACTGTTTCGCGCCAGGCATTGACCAGCAGTTCACCGATCGTGATACGGCGTCCTTCTGCTGCTTCCAGCTTTTTGGCATTGCGAAACACTTCGGTTTCATCCAGTTGTCGCCGAATATATACTGCCACCGGAATGATGATCAGCCCGACAAAGAACGGGATACGCCAGGCCCAGGCTTCGATTTCTTCCTGCGTAAAATACACGGTCATCAAGGTGCCGGCTGCGGCGCCGATCAACAGACCGATCATCTGTCCGGTCATTTGCCATGAACCGTAGAATCCGCGTTTGCCTGGTGGCGCCATTTCAATCAATAGCGCCGTGGCCGTACCGAACTCTCCGCCTGCCGAAAAACCCTGGATAAGCCGCGCAATCAGAATCAGGACAGGAGCCAGAATGCCTGCGGTCAGATAGGTCGGCGAAAAAGTGATAATTGCCATGGACACGGCCATCAGCGACGTGACCAGCACCAGCGCCGCTTTACGCCCGTTCCTGTCGCCATACATGCCAAGGATGATGCCGCCCACCGGCCGCATGAAAAAACCTACTCCGAATATTGCAGTTGTCATGAGAATAGCGTTCAGATCACCACTTTCAGCGGACGGATCCACAGGAAAAAAGAGCCTGGCGATAATTGGCGTCATGAAGGCGAAGACCAGAAAGTCGTACCATTCCAGCGCATTGCCAATGACTGCAGCAGCCAGGTTGCGCACCGAAACCTTGGTGGATTGCATGAAAATGTCCTTTACCGGTTAGAATAGAAATTAAAATACTTTGTAATGACATACAGCACAAGCACGCAAGAATAGTTAACGTGTAAAAACACCGATTCTGTGGTTTTTCCATACTCCTTATCCTGTATCAAGGACAATTTCGCATGACAACCAATATCACCAAAGAAGAATGGCTTGCCACTCTGGTCGGCATGGACACAACCAGTCGCAACTCCAACATGGGGCTGATCGAAACCATTCGCGACGCGCTGTCCGCCCAGGGCGTCGATAGCTGGCTCACTACCGATGACAAGGGTGCCAAGGCCAATCTATTTGCCACCCTGCCGGCATCCGACGGGCAGACCCAGGGCGGCGTCGCGCTATCGGGACACACCGACGTCGTACCGGTGGACGGGCAGGACTGGAACAGCGATCCGTTTGTGCTGTTGCCTTCGCAAGATCGCTTCTACGGTCGCGGCACCTGCGATATGAAAGGATTTATTGCGACTGCAATGGCCCTGGTGCCCGAATTCCTGCAGCAAAAGCGCACCAAACCCATCCATCTGGCCTTTTCCTATGACGAAGAAGTCGGTTGTGCGGGCGCGCCGTTCATGCTCAAGGATCTGCAAAAACGCAATCAGAAAATAGATGGGTGCGTGGTCGGCGAGCCCACGGGCATGCGGGTGGTGGTTGCGCACAAGGGAATTAATCTGTTTACCTGCCGCGTTCACGGCAAGGCGGCACACTCGTCGCTCACGCCCTTCGGCTGCAATGCCATTGAACACGCGGCCAGACTGATCTGCCATATTCGCGACCTCGCCGATCACTATCGTGATACCGGCCCTTATGACAAGCACTATGACGTGGCCTATTCAACTATCACCTCCAATAAAATCCAGGGCGGTATTGCCGTCAATACAATCCCCGGCGAGTGCCAGTTCAACTACGAGTTCCGCAATCTGCCCGGCATGCCCGGCGAGCAAATCCAGGCCAAGATTCAGGAATATGTAAGTAACGAGTTGCTGCCGCGCATGCAAAAAGAATATCCTGATGCGCGCATCGATATCAGCGCCGATGCCAGCGCCCCACCGCTTGAGGCCTCTGAACAGGCAGCGATTACAGAACTGGTTCGGGCACTGACCCAGGACCACGAAACACGCAAGGTTGCTTATGGCACCGAAGCAGGTCTGTTCCAGCAGCTGGGCATCCCCACCATCGTGTGTGGTCCCGGACTGATCGAGCAGGCGCACAAGCCCGACGAATTCGTGGACTTTTCACAATTGAATGACTGCGAAAATTTCCTAAGAAAACTGTCGGCAAGTCTTTGAATGCCATAGGGCCTTTTCTTGCGGGAAGGTATTGCCGAGAATCAAACGCTGTTATTGATCGGCAATACTGCGCGCATCGCGCAACTGCAAATAACCCCCGTCGTCACACCGCTTTGTCACGCCGACTTATCTTCTTGTCTCTTTTGGCCATCCAATCTGCCGCAAGTTTATCTACATGACAGTAGACGTACGATGCGCTTTGCTGTCGTTCCCGTATATAAGGTCGCAACGCTTTCCATACTGTCAAGACCGTAGACGCGTATGACCTAAACAGCACTTTTGAATCATAAGCTTTGATTTCAATACCAATCGCCATTCTCTCAAAACTGTTCAAAACTTCTCGAATGCATAGTAAATCTTGATCATTTAGTGCGGCGACGCTAAGTTCTTCTGCTGACTTATTATTTGCAATTTGAACAGCATTTGCTATATATTTTTTTGATATTTCCGAAGATAGATAATTGTTCTGAAAATCAAGAGCGTTTTTGACCCGAGCTATTTTTCTTTGAGTTCTAAGACCGTTATGCGCTATCAGGGTCGCTAAGGACATGATGGGAGCGGTGGGATTGTTTTTCGCAAATTGCCATACCGTCGCCCGGTCAAAATGATGGCATCCTGCGACAGCGAGCACTAACGAGAAAGCGCCCCAAAGGGGCGCTCTTACTGAACAGCCATTAAACATCATTGGCCGAAGTCCTGTTCGTCATGTTTCATATGACCTCCTGCATAGCGTAACAAACGATAAATCGTTCTACCATGCACCGATTATAGAGCAAACCAGAGCTGGAGATCGCGCATAAATGTCCTGATTATGGCCAGGAATCGCCATACGAATTGCCGCATTGGCCTGCGCGTAAATCCTCTATGATCGCTTGTGCGGCTGATCAACCTCCACAAAAAAAGATGAGCCCCTAAAGGCTCATCCCTTTTTTACCAACATCGGCTAACGAAAAAAACGCTGTTTGCCTCTGGTTTATCGAACCCGCGTGACAGCAGAACACTGTCACGCAACTTCGTTCGCAACCTTATTTCTTGCCGTCCGTGGCCTTTACATCATCCAGCGCAAATACAAATACCGAGTGGCCGGAGTCAACAACGTTTTTCAGCTCGGGGCTCAGAATCGCAGCGGGCGGCGTCTGGGCATTCGGGCCTGTCACAACGGCGATGTACTGCTTGCCATCAACACTGTAGGTCATTGGGAAACCGCCGATCGAGGTGTTTAAGCGAATCGACCACAGCTTCTCGCCGTTGTTCTGGTCATACGCAGCAAACTCGCGCATGCTGTCGCCGGTAAAGACCAGGCCACCACCGGTGGTCAGCACGCCAGAGCTAAAAATCGGTTTCTGCTTTTTAACCCACAGGAACTTGCCGGTTTTCACATCGACCGCATACACGCGACCCACGCTATCTTCTCCTGGCGCAAACGATACTGCACCCGATGCCTGGGCACCAACAGATTCGCCGGTACGCAGCTCTATCGGCTTGGGCGTGAGCTCCTTGCATGAAGAACTGACCGGAACATACAGGGCGTTGGTCAGCGGGCTGTAGGCCGCTGTCATCCACAATTTACCCAGATCGCGTCCGCCACATACCTTGACCGTTTCGTCGATGGATTTGGCTTTCAGATCGGTATTGGTAATGACCTTGCCGTCTTGCGTAAATCCCTTGATCACATTCTGGAAAACGGTATCGCGTGCCCACAGCAGCTTGCCGGTATCACGATCCAGCACAAAAGCAGTACCGTATTTGCCGGGAACGGATGCAATCACGTCATATTTCTTGCCCGCTTCCACATCCTTGCTCATATAGGCCACTTCATCCTTGGATGGCGCAATCTGGCTCTCTACAAGCACGCGTTCAAACGGGCTGTCCAGATCCCAGTCGTCATTGGGCATATGCTGATAATGCCATTTGACTTTGCCGGTTTCCGCATCGATGGCCAGCGTAGAGCTGGTGTACAGTGCATCGCCATCGCCACTTCCGCGCAAAATGGATGGGTACGGAATCGGCATGCCTACGCCCCAGAACAGCATTTTGCGTTTTGGATCGTAAGAGCCGGTGATCCAGGGCGAGCCGCCCCAGCGATTTTCCTTGGCCAGACCGCCCCAGCTGTCGTCTACAGCTGGATCGCCAATGGTGTTCAGACGCCACAGTTCCTTGCCTGTTTCGGCATCATGGGCGGTAATATAGCAACCGCCTGCCGTGCCAGTGATACTGCAGCCAGACGTCCCGGTGAAGACTTTGCCGTCAACGACCAGCGGGCCTGCGGTAAAGCTGTAGCCTTTTTCCCATTCATTGACCTGGACTTCCCACAGTTTCTTGCCGGTTTTCGCTTCCAGCGCGACCAGTTTGGCATCCGGCGTTGTCAGATAGACCTTGTCTTCGTACAGTGCCAGCGAATTGCGCTGGCGATTGGCCTGCGCATCATGATAGCCGCCAGTAAACTTGGGCAAGGGCTGGGTGTATTCCCAGATCAAGTCGCCCGTTGTGGCATCCAGCGCCTGCACATGGCTGCGATTCATTCCAAGGAACATGATGCCGTCGTGAACCAGCGGCGCCGTTTCCTGCAGACCGCCTACCGGCATGGACCACGCCCAGGCCAGATCCAACTGTTTGACGTTCTTTTTATTGACCTGATCCAGGGGGCTGTAACCCTGATTGTCAATGGTACGGCGCCAGCTCGGCCAGTCGCCGTCGGCAGGATTCAGAATCTGTTCATTGGAAATGGGTTTGTAATCGTCGATCTTCACTTGTGCCTGAGCCGCACAGGCAAACATCACTGCGGCAGATACAGCCAGAAGGCTATGAAATTTCATTTTAGATCCTATTCTTCAATATTCGTTACGCGTCGCGGCTCACAAGAGAGGCATCACGACGTTGGGTCAAATGTACTGATCAGCGCGCGGCTTTGGCCTGTTCTGCTGAAACTCCTCCATAACTGTTGCCCCAGCTGTTGCGAACGTAAGTAGCAACGGCAGCAACCTGCTCGTCATTGAACTGGCCACCCAGGGCCGGCATACTGTTCAGGCCATGGATAATCGTGCTGAGCAGTGCAGGCGCATTGGCCAGCCTGTCGAACCCTTCCAGCTTCGTGCCGAACGCCCCCTGGCCTTCTGCACCATGGCAGGCAGCGCATGTGCTGCTATACACTTTGGCGCCGGCAGCCATCAATTCAGGCGTGGCTTCTACTTTTTCACCAGCCACTTCAGGCTTTTCTGCCGTACCCAATACAGAGACCATCACGCCAACGTCGGAAAAATCCTGGCCGTTCATGTCGCCCGGTTTTTTGTCGCCGTCAAAGCGATACAGGGGAAGGCCGCCGTAACTGACCTGGGACACACCCTGGTCATTTTTTTCTGCCTTGAGCAGGCCCGGCAAAATTTCGTGGCCCAAAGGACGGCTCTCGGAAACCACGGGGTCCCAATGCTTCATACAGGCTTCATCGCAGCTGGCTTTGCTCTCTTTGGTCAGGGTATACAGCGTGTACCCTTTCTCGTCGACAAGAAATGGCGTCATGGTGCCGCTGGTGCCCTTGGCAATCAGGGTTGTGGAGGTTGACCCGGCAGTCTTGTCCGTGCCTTGTGAATCGGCTGCCGCGTTTGCATTTGCCAGGCCAGCAAAGCCGAAGGCAGCCGCACACGCGACTGCTGCGGCAGTGTGTGTCAGTTTAATTTTCATTGCTTTTCTCGTGTTGGGAGGGTTCGAATTAGTCATTGCTCAAGCCATAATTTGGTTGACTAGTCAATGATATAGGTCAAATGATATGCTTTTATTTTCGCCGGGACAACCCATCTGCCGGTCTTTTGCTCAATTGGTTACCTCATCAAGGACTTACCGTTGATTCCATCCGCCGCCAACCGGATATAACGTTGGTAACCCGACACAACACACCCTCTTTTCACTGCTGTTTTGCAACTCCAAAGGCCCAGGACCTGCCGGGACGCCGCAGATGATGAGCGAGCGGCAAAGCCCTTGCCTGGCTGCCCAATCCCGCCGATTGCATTACAATCGAAATGACATGACGACTGTCATCAACTTGGGCTATACACGGCCCCGACAAACAGGAACAGGCGGTAGTAATGGAAAATCTTGATGTCCTCGTACTGCGCAAACTTTGCGCCTGGCGCCAGGAAGGGAAAAAGGCCCTGCTGGCCACAGTCATTCGTACCTGGGGCTCCTCGCCGCGCCCGCTCGGATCGGTCATGGCCTTGTGCGAAGACGGCGCGGTGGTCGGCTCGGTTTCGGGCGGCTGTATTGAAGACGACCTGATCTATCGCTACACCGGCGGCAACGAGAATGCAGTGCTGGTCAATGGCGGACCGCCCTGCCTGGTCCGCTACGGCGTGACCGCTGAAGAAGCCTATCGCTTTGGCCTGCCTTGCGGCGGTACCCTGGAAATCCTGCTGGAATTCAATCCCGATGCGCAGGCGCTGGATGAGCTGGTGGCGGCCCTGGAACAGGGCCAGTTGATGCAACGCGCCGTGCAACTGGATAATGGCATTGTTCAGCAGCAGCCGATTGATCAGCCGTTACCGCTCAGTATTGACGACAAGACGCTGAAAAACACCTTCGGTCCGGAGTTTCGCATGCTGCTGATCGGCGCGGGCCAGTTGACCGAGTACGTGGCCACCATGGCCCTGTTCAGCGGCTTTGCCGTGACCGTCTGTGACCCGCGCATCGAATACCGCAACGGCTGGTCGGTACAGGGTGTAACTGTGCTCTCGGAAATGCCCGACGACGTGGTTACCGCTTTTCGGCCGGACCGGCGCAGTTGCATTATTGCCTTGACCCATGACCCCAAGCTGGACGATCTGGCGCTGATGGAAGCACTGCTGTCAGATGCCTTCTATGTGGGCGCCATCGGTTCGCGTCGCAATAATCACATTCGTCGTCAAAGACTACAAGAGCACTTTGGCATCACGCCGCAACAGCTTGCCCGTCTGCGCGGCCCGATCGGCGTATATATTGGCAGCAAGTCTCCCGCCGAAATTGCCGTCAGCGTCATGGCCGAAGTGATCGCTGTGAAAAACGGCCTGCTGCTGCCAGACAGTTTCGATGTCTCCCATGCCAAGGCCAACCTTTCTGAATACGCCGCCTGACACTGACATGCCGGAAGCTGATTGCCGAACCCCCGCTCCCGATATCGTCGCTCTTGTTCTGGCAGCTGGCAAGGGATCCCGTTTTGATGCCTCGGGCGCACGTTACAAGCCCGTGCAGCCCTTGGCCGATGGGACCCCCATGGTCTATGCCGTCTGTCATACGTTGCTGCAACATACTGATGCTGTCACTGTTGTCTGCGGTCCGCAGCAGGAGGCGGTGCGCAATGCGCTGGGTGGGCTGCCGGTAAACCTGATTCATTGCGCCGATGCTGACATGGGCATGAGCGCCTCGCTGCGTTGCGGGATCAGTCACAGCCCGGCCCGAGTTGGCTGGATCATCGCCCTTGCCGATATGCCCTGCATCCACACAAATACGGTGCAGGCAGTCGCCACGCGCCTGCGCCAGGATGGCCTCATCATACGCCCGCAATTTCAGAACAGGCCCGGGCATCCCGTGGCATTTGCGAGTCAGTTCAAGGACGAACTGCTGCAGGTGACGGGCGACGAGGGTGCACGCGCAATCGTCCAGCGCCATCCCGAGGCGTTAACGCTCATTCCCGTCAACGATCCCGGTTGCCTGCTCGATATTGATACCCAGGAACAATTGCAGCAGCTTGGCAAGGCCAGCGCCCTGCCCGCGCGCCCATAGAAACGGGGCGCATCAAGCGCCCCGTTTATTTCAGGTAAGACACCAGGAGAAGCACCTGTCAGCACCTTGAGCGGCAAAGAGGCGTGCATAAGCAGCCTTCTTTGCCAGCACTACATACCCAGGCCAAACAATCACAGGCCTGCCCCCTGCTTAACTGCCTCCCTTAACTTTTTTGCTGCGTCTGATTACCAATAGGCAAGCTGCGAATCCGCTTGCCGGTAGCGGCAAAAATAGCATTGCACAGGGCAGCCGATACCGGTGGCGTGCCGGGCTCGCCCACGCCACCCAGCGGCGCATCATAATCACTGGCCGCGACCAGATGAACATGAATTTCACGCGGCGCGCTCATCATGGATGTGATGCGATAGTCATGGAAATTGCTTTGCACCGCCGCGCCGTTCTTGAAACTGATTTCACCCGTCGTGGCCAGACTCACCCCCATAACCGTTGCGCCTTCAATCTGGGAACGAATGCGCTCGGGATTGACTTGCGGCCCGCAATCGACCGCGACATCCACGCGCGGGATGGAAACCTCGCCATTGTCTGACACTTGCACATGAACCACTGTGGCGACATAGGTGACAAAGCTGTAGTGCGCTGCCAGCCCCATGGCCTGCCCTTTTTCTGCAGATTTGCCCCAGCCTGCTTCGCGCGTGACCACTTCAATCACATTGCGCAGGCGGCCCGTATCCACCGGATACTTTTCGGGAGACTCGTCGTGATTCCATGAATCTGACAGGTCGGCCGGGTTAATGCGCCTGGCAGGGCCGATCAGATCGAGCAGGAAGTCCCTATGGTCCTTGTCCAGTTCGGCGGCCATTTCCGCGACAAAGGACTGGATGGCGAACGCACGGGGAATGTTCGAGACCGAACGGAACCAACCAATGCGGGTATGAGCCTCGGCTTCGGGATTCTCGACCCGAACATTGGCTATGGCAAAAGGCACGTTAGCGGCACCCATGCCCAGTTCTCCTGCTGACTGCAGCTTGGTGTCGGCAAAAGTGGAGCCAATGGAGGGCGCCGCAGTGCGGTGCAGCCACGCCGTTACCTTGCCTTGGGCGTCCAGCCCCGCTTCCAGATGCTCCACCGATACGGTGTGATAATAGGAATGCTGAATGTCATCTTCACGGGTCCAGGTAACCTTCACCGGTTTGCCGTCCATCGCCTTGGACAGCAGCCCGGCTTCGACCACAAAATCCGGCTTGGACTTACGGCCAAAACCGCCGCCCAGCAGTGTCTGATTGACCTTGACGTTTTCCGGCGGCAGCTCAAGCCATTTGACCAGCATGTCATGCGTCGCCTGCGGCGCCTGGACACTGGCCCAGGCTTCACATTTGCCATCGACGATCCTTACCGTTGCCACGGGCGTTTCCATGGGCGCCTGAGCTAGATGCGGAACGTAATACTCGGCCTCTATGCGTTTGGCCGCACTGCCCAGTGCAGCCATTGCATCCCCATCGTTGCGCACCGCTTTATCGGCCGGCTTGCGTACCGACGCTTCAAGCTGCTTGCGGTATTCTGTCGAATCATAAGAGGCGTGAGGGCCCCCATCCCATTCGATCTTCAATGCCTTGCGCCCTGCAATGGCCGCCCACGTATTGGTCGCAATCACGGCCACGCCGCCCAGCGGATTGAACATGGCCGGCGGTGGCGATCCGGCCAGCGTCACCACTTTTACCACACCCGGAACTTTCAGCGCGGCCGTGTCGTCGACCTTGACCAGTTTGCCGCCGAACACAGGAGGACGGGCAACCACAGCGTACAGCATGCCTTCAAGCCGGACATCCTGGCCATATTGCGCGCGGCCCGTAACGATATCCATGCCATCTGCAATATGTGTCTGCCCTTTGCCTATATAGCGAAAGGCGTCTGCCGATTTTAGTTTTAGCGCTTCGCCGGATGGTACATCAAGCTGCGCCGCTTTCTGCGCGACGTCACCGAAACCGAGTTTCTTGCCGGTTGGCGTATGAATCAATTCATGATTTTTGGCCTGCACTTCGGATTCGGGCACATTCCACTGGCTGGCAGCCGCAGACACGAGCATGGCCCGCGCAGCAGCGCCCACGCGCCGCATCGGCATGAAGAAATGGCGCACACTGCGCGAGCCGTCGGTGTCCTGATTGCCGAAACGTGCTTCTTCAGCCCAGGCCTGCTTTACTGTCACACGCCCCCAGTCTGCTTCCATTTCGTCGGCAACAACCATGGGTAGACTGGTCCTGACGCCCTGTCCCATTTCGGCCCGGTGACAAAGAATCGTGATTGCGCCATCGGCGGCGATTGCCACGAAAACCAGCGGATTGTCGACCGTGCCATGCGGCATGGCGTCGGCGCCATACTTTTTGGGGCCCTTCTGTTCTTCGCCTTCGGCAAGGGCGCGCAATGGCACTCCGACGGCCAGCACAAATCCGCCCAGGGCCAAGCCCTTGAGCATTTTGCGACGACTGATATTGCTGATCTGCACATCGGCAGCAGCCATGGCAAATGCATTGTCACGTATATTCATTTTGCACCTCCGGCCTGTGCGACATTCTTGATGGCGCTGCGGATACGCGTATAGGTGCCGCAGCGGCACAGATTGCCGCTCATCGCCGCGTCAATATCGGCATCGGTCGGCGCCGGCGTCTTTTTCAGCAGAGCCGTGGCAGACATGATTTGCCCCGTTTGACAGAAACCGCATTGCGGCACGCCCATTTCCACCCAGGCTTTCTGCACCGCTTTGCCTGTCTCGTCATTTTCCAGGGCTTCAATCGTGACGATTTGCTTGCCTACGGCAGCGGTAATCGGCGTCACACAGGATCGTATCGGCTCACCGTCCAGATGCACCGTACAGGCGCCGCATAGCGACATACCACAACCGAACTTTGTCCCGGTAAATCCGAGGTGATCGCGCAGCGCCCAAAGAATGGGCGTGTCATCCGGCAGATCAACATCATGCTTCGAACCGTTAATTTCAAGTGTAATCATTGCAGCTATCCTTTCCGTTCGTTGCTAAACAAAACCATCATCGTAAAGCCCCATCATTAACGTGCTGTCGCACCCGACGCAGGCAAACCAGACTCGCTTTACTGTATTCAGTATAGCAATCTTATCGGGATTGTGATCAACTTCCTGATAACCACATTTGTCCTAACGTTTTGCGCCAGTATGATCTGGCCGCCCGCTATGGCCAAGCAGCGCAGATGACAATGCTAAGTTGTCTTTGACGCAGAAATAAAAATGAAATACAAATGCAACAGAAACGCAAACCGGCGCATATTTGCAGTCATAAGGCCTGCACCGGTCAGTTGGCTGGACCGCCAGATGCGGTCCGACACGCACAGCGATCAGAAAAAACCCAGCGCCTTGGGGCTGTAGCTCACCAGCAGGCATTTTGTCTGCTGGTAATTGGACAGCGCCATTTTGTGATTTTCCCGCCCGATGCCCGACTGTTTATAACCACCGAATGCAGCATGAGCCGGATACAGGTGATAGCAATTGGTCCAAACCCGGCCTGCCTCAATACCCCGTCCCATGCGATAGGCGCGGGAACCATCCCGGGTCCATACGCCTGCGCCCAGACCATAATAGGTGTCATTGGCAATGGCCAGTGCTTCTTCTTCATCCCGGAACGTCGTAACAGAGGCGACCGGCCCGAAAATTTCTTCCTGGAATATGCGCATATCATTCTTGCCGGAAAGCATGGTGGGTGTCACGTAATACCCCTCCTCCAGACTCTGCACACGATTGCGCTCGCCACCGGTCAGGCACGCTGCGCCCTCATCACGACCAATATCAATATAGCCCAGGATCTTGTCCATCTGCGCCTGCGACGCCTGAGCGCCCACCATGGTATTCATATCCAGCGGGTTGCCGGTCTTGATCTTTTGCACGCGGTTAATGGCCTTCTCGATGAACTGATCGTATATGGACTCCTGGATGAGGATGCGTGAAGGGCATGTGCACACTTCGCCCTGGTTGAGCGCAAACATCGAAAGCCCTTCAAGCGCCTTGTCAAAAAAGTCGTCTGACTGATCCATGACATCGGCAAAAAATACATTCGGGCTCTTGCCACCAAGCTCAACGGTGGACGGAATCAAGTTGTCGGCAGCCGCATGCAGGATATGCTTGCCTGTGGCGGTCGAGCCGGTAAAGGCAATTTTGGCGATACGCTTGTTGGTAGCCAGCGCATTGCCCGCTTCCTTGCCATAGCCATTGACAATATTGATCACACCGGGAGGGAACAGATCACCAATAATTTCCATGAGCACCAGGATCGAAGCGGGTGTCTGCTCGGCCGGCTTGAGCACCACGCAGCACCCTGCTGCCAGTGACGGCGCCAGTTTCCAGATCGCCATCAGGATCGGAAAATTCCATGGAATGATCTGCCCCACCACACCGAGTGGCTCGTGAAAATGATAGGCCACCGTTGTATTGTCGATTTCGGAAATACCCCCTTCCTGCGCCCGGATGCATCCGGCAAAATAGCGCAAATGGTCCACTGCCAGCGGCAGATCGGCAGCCATCGTTTCACGCAGGGGCTTGCCATTGTCAATGGTTTCAGCTACCGCCAGCACTTTCAGATTCTGCTCCATGCGATCGGCCATTTTCAGCAGCAGGTTAGCTCTGTCGGTCGTCGAGGTCTGCCCCCAGGCACGGCGTGCCGCATGCGCAGCGTCCACGGCCCGCTCGATATCGTCGGCGCCGGACCTGGGGACTTCGCAAAACACCTGACCATTGACCGGAGAAATATTCTCAAAGTATTCGCCCGAGACCGGTTCCACCCATTTGCCGCCAATATAGTTGCCGTACTTGGTCTTGTAGGGGTAATCGGTGTCAATACCAAATTGCTTCAAATCGGATAGATTCATGTCTTATCTCCAGATATTCATTTTTAAAATGGCGCGCAGCCATAGCCTCGCGCTGCTATCGTTCTAGAGCAAAGTTCATGCCATCTCGCTAGCAAGGAGCAAAACAGGGTTTTGGAGTAGAATAGTTTTGACGCATCGCGCGCGGCACGCACAACATAGCAAGAAGGTGTCGCGAATCACGACAGCAGGCAGGCAACACAAGCAACAACTGTCTGTTTTTGCAACACATCAGGAGACTACGATGTTGCATCACTCGCTGAACTCCGCCGGTACCGTACAGCCGAATGCGCTAATTCAGCGTTCCTGGGAGCGCTGTGAAAAGCAGGCGGATACGCTGGCAAACGAACCGATTCTGCTGGACCGGGCAGACCTTGATACCCGCCTGGATCAATACGCCAGCCTGTTACAGACTGCCGCGCCGCACATCGCCACGGCCAGTGGCATCGCGGCGCAGGCGCAGGGCATACTGTTGCTCTCGGATGCCAGCGGCGTCATCCTGCACGCCACCGGCAATAGCGCCTTTCTGCATAAGGCTGACCAGGTGACCCTGCGGCCCGGCGCCAGCTGGGCCGAAGGCCATCGCGGCACCAATGCCATCGGCACCGCCCTGATCGAAAACGGCTTTACCCGAGTCATCGGCCGGGAGCACTTTTTGCCCTGCAACCGTATTCTCAGTTGCCATGCTGCGCCTATCCGCTCGCCACGCGGAGAAATCCTGGGCGTTCTGGATATTTCCGGCGATGCCCGTACACTGCCGGACTACACCGGCGATCTGGTCCGAATCACGGCACGCCAGATCGGCAACCAGATCCTGGATCTTGCCGGCACGCACATTGCCCGACTGCAGTTTCAGCGGCACGCAGGGCCGCTGAACGCGGCGCAATGCGGCACGCTGCTGATTGCCGATCAGCAGATTGTGGGCGCCAATGAAACAGCAGCTGAACTGCTTGATGTCCCGCTTATTACATTACTGGACGAACCCGTCGATAAATGGCTGCCCGCCTGGAAACAACTACAGTCGCAACCGAAGCGCAGCTTTTGCGCCGATGGCACTGCGCTGTATGCAACCTTGCAGTTTGAGCGGATCGGCGTTGCCGGCAGCGCCCCTTCACAAGCGTTGCACGGCGAAGGGGCGACGTCGATACCACCGCAAGTGAAAAACCGCAGCGGCCCGGGCGGGGTGCAGGCGGCCCTGCCAGCGCTGGAGCCAGCATTGCAACACCAGTTACGTCAGAGTACGCTGGCCATCAATGCCGATCTGGGCATTCTGCTGCTGGGCGAGACAGGCACCGGCAAAGAGGTGTTTGCCCGCCACTTGCATGTGCATAGCCGCTGGCGCGATGGTCCGTTTGTCGCCATCAACTGCGCTGCGCTTCCTGAAAGCCTGATTGAAGCCGAGTTGTTCGGCTACGAACCCGGTGCATTTACCGGAGCCCAGCGCAACGGCTCTCGGGGTCGCCTGCGCGAGGCCAATGGCGGTGTGCTCTTTCTTGATGAAATTGGCGACATGCCATTGCAACTGCAATCGCGCCTGCTGCGAGTCCTGCAGGAACGGGTCGTGCAGCCGTTGGGTTCCGATAAAACATGGCCGGTGCAGTTTGGACTGATCAGCGCCACCAACCAGCACGCCGATACCCTGAGCCGCGAGGAAAATTTCCGCCAGGACCTTTACTATCGTATCCAGGATCATCTGGTTCAGTTGCCGGCACTGCGTCATCGCGCTGACTTGCGCACCTTTATCTGCGCAGAACTCAGACGCCATGAAAACACCCCCAGCCTGATTTTCGCCGACCAGACGCTGGATATCCTGTGTACCTATCACTGGCCCGGCAACTACCGACAATTGCGATCGGTGCTCAAAACGCTGGCCGCCTTTTTACCCGCTGGCTGTATTATTCATCCTGAATCCTTGCCGGCCCATCTGCGCACGCAATCGCACACGCCATCGTCTACCGACATCGGAGCAGCGGTAGCCGGACAGGAGGACAGGACGGCAGCACAGGAGGACCTGGCGACGAGGATCACTCAGGCGGGTGGGACGATGTGGCAAGACGCCATATCGCCTTCAGAAAGGCCCTTGCCGGAGGTCAGCGTAAAGGATTTGCAGGCATTGCGGATCAGACAGGCGCTGACCAAAAATCGGGGCAATGTCAGCAAAACAGCCAGAGAACTGGGGTTACATCGCAGTACGGTATACCGGCAATTGACTCGAGCTGGTTCTCGAGTGCAATAGGCTGGCACAGGCACGGCGCCGGATTTGTTTTACTGTGCGCCCCCGGCCAGGTACGGACGCTCGCGGTGGCTGCGCAAATCTCTGCTGAATTATGATGTCGCACGGTGGTCATTGCAGTTGTTGTTCCATTGCGCTTGGCGTCATTCAATGACGCCAGTGACCAATTTGTTGCCCACCAAGCATACCAGCGCCCCTGCGTCTGGCCCGGCACGCCGGCAGACCACTGCGCCTGGGCACCGCCTTGAGCCAGTCGTTATCTGCCTTTTAACCGCTGCCGTATCTCCCCTTGCAGAATGACGCATCTGCCTATTTACCGACAGTTCGTTCCTGCGCATACTGACAGCGTGCAATAAAACGGCCGAATCGGTCGGGTCGTCTCTCCTTCCTGGTTCTCATTATGGCATTTGCAATTGTGCTGTCGGCAAAAGGAAATAAACATGATAATCGCTTCGAAAATTTCACCCTGCCTTTGGTTTGACGACCAGGCCGAGGCTGCAGCACGGTTTTATACCGGCATTTTTCCTGATTCAAAAATAACCCAGACTACCCATTATCTGGGCAAGAAAATGACACAGGTCAGCGGCAGACCCGAAGGCAGTGTGCTCACAGTCGCGTTCGAGCTTGCCGGCGTGCCTTTTACTGCCCTTAATGGTGGCCCCATTTTCAAGTTCAATGAATCCATTTCTCTGCAGGTGCATTGCGAGTCTCAGGAAGAGCTAGACACATACTGGACAGCGTTAAATGAAGGTGGCGATCCGTCTGCCCAGCAGTGCGGCTGGCTCAAGGATCGGTACGGCCTGTCTTGGCAGATCGTGCCCGCCATATTGCCGACCCTGTTGACCGACCCGGCTCGCGCCCAGCGAGTCATGGAGGCATTGCTGCCAATGAAAAAACTGGATATTGGCAAACTGCAGCAGGCTGCCGACGCAACCAGTGCCGAAAGATCCTGATCGGCTCAGCATCAATGCAGTTCAATTTAATTTACATCGCTATTTTTCAATAGACTATTTTTAATACCGTATCCAGTCTGTTTGCGACTGGGCCACACCAGGAAAACATCATGAACCAGACCTCTATCGTCCCTTACCTTTTCTTCGGCGGCCACTGCGAAGAAGCCCTGAACTTTTACAAAGATGCCGTGGGCGCCCAGCTCGATATGATGATGCGTTTTGGCGAGAGCCCTGAACCGCCACCACCAGGCGCCGTTCCCCCAGATTTTGATAACAAGATCATGCACGCAAGTTTTCGCATTGGCAGCAGCCTGGTCATGGCTTCCGATGGCTGCGGCGGCGACAGCACCCTGAGCGGCTTCGCCCTGTCTGTTATTCCGGTCAACAAAGAAGATGCAACCCGGATGTTCAACGCGCTGGCCGACGGCGGCACTGTCACCATGCCGCTGGGTGAAACCTTCTTCTCCCCCTGCTTTGGCATGCTCAAAGACCGTTTCGGGATGGAATGGATGATTGCCATGCAACCGGCAGAACAGGCGGCGCAAGCCTGAGGAACGCAGGCGCCAAGCCCAGCGTCCCAACACTGCTGACTGCAGCAAAAACCGCGGACCCCCACCCGGATACAGTGCACCCGACCAGATACCATCCGGATGGGTGCACTGCAATAATCTGTTTTGCCCCGCTAGTGATCAACCAATATCGAGCGTGCCAGACCAAACAATCTTGTCGATACCAGCGAAACCGTTCTGGAAGGGCCCTTGCTTTTTGAAATGGCCATTGAAATCAACCGCCTTATCGGTGGATTCACAATACGTGAGGCCTGGAGGCGGCCGCCGGCGACACCATCCAGGACAGAATGGATGGGCAGTGTTGTATGCAGCCCCTTTTGCGCGACCATCAGTTTCATCAACGTCAACGAGTTGGTCTCCATTGAAACCGCGATGGAAAATCCCATATCGCGCGCCAAAGACTCCATCGTATTGCGCAATTCATTAGGTGCTCCAGGAAGTACAAACGACAAATTCCTTAGCTCACTGAATTCGACCTCGGCACGGGAGGTAAGCGGATCGTTGGCACTACCCACCAGATAGCTGTCTACCGTAGCCAGTTCAAATTCCTGCTCTGGCAGTACCTCTCCATACCGATACACTATGCCGATATCGGCACGCCCGTCGGCAAGCCAGGCTTCGATCTGCCCTACATTACCTTCCATATAGCACAAGCTGACGCCCGGTGCATCCTTGCGAAGATCATCATATAGCCGGCCAGCAAGCGTCGCGCCGATCGAGCCAAAACAGGCAAACGTGACCTTGCCGACGGGGGCTTTGACATAGTCCTGTAAACGCTGATCCAGTTGCTCTGCATCTTTGAGCAGCGCCACCACCCGATCAAAAATCTGGCTTCCAGTCTCGGTAAGCGTCACGCCACGCCCGGTGCGGTTGAAAAGCCGGACACCGCATTCGCGCTCAAGCGCATTCAACTGCCGGCTCAGCAAAGACTGATTGCTATCCAGAAAAGCCGCGGCACGGGTCAGGCTGCCCAATTGGGCAATGACCACAAAGAACCGCCACCGGTTCAAATCCGACGATAAGTTAATTTGAAAATCGGTAGCGACGCGCTCTGGCTGCATGACGTTGTAATCCCAAGGCAGGCTCATCGCCCGCCAGTATTGACAATTGCGTCTGCAGCTTACCATTCAATTGAGCTTGATATCCCCTTTTTCCGCCACCCGTTTCCACTTGTTGAACTCGGCCATCATCGTCTGACGATACTGATCGTCATTCAGATTTGCCGGCGCGCCGCCCTGCTCATACAGAAATTGTCTGACATGCTCGGTGGCGGTCACATCCGTGACCGCCTGCCCAAGGCGTTCAATGATCGTCTTATCGATTCCAGCCGGCCCGATCAGACCATACAGCGTTTCCATGATGACCGCCGGCAACCCGGACTCGACTGTTGTCGGCACATCCGGCAATTGAGACAAACGCTCCTTGCCTGCAACAGCAAGCACTTTGAGCTTACCCGCCCGGTGAAATGGCAATACGGGGGCAAGATCCGACATTTCGTACTGCACTTCACCTGCCAGCAATGCAGTCGTTGCAGGCGCGGCTCCCTTATAGGGGATATGCAGCGTGTCGATGTCGGCTTCCTGCCGAAACAACTCTGCACCAATATGTGGTGTGGTGCCATTGCCGGCTGAACTGTAATTGAGCGTGCCAGGCGCCTTTTTTGCCGTATCCACCAATTGCTGCAATGTTGATATGGCCGATTTGGCGCCGACCGAAATCACAGAAGGGTATCTGGCCACCCCGGCAATATATTGAATATCCGATAGTTTATATGGGAGCGCCTGCAGGGCGGGTAACCCGGCTACAGGGCCTGGCGCGACCAGCGCCAGCGTATAGCCGTCGGGCGCAGCCCGCAGAACCTCCCCCACACCAACTGCACCGCCAGCGCCTGGCCGATTCTGTACCACGACCGCTTGCCCAAGATTTTCTTCCAGGTGCTGGGCAATGAGTCGGGCGACACCGTCTGTGGGCCCGCCCGCGGTATACGGAACAATCAGACGCAGTGGTTTTGTCGGCCAGGAAGCGGCGTTAGCGGCCGGCGCCAGGATGCCGGGAGAAAACAAGATGAACATCAACAATAACTTGCGCATAGCGGCTTTGTCTCCAACATGGTTTTATTTTGTTTTCCAGACCGGACAGCGCCTACTCAGGCGTAAACGCTGCCACGATAACCCTTACTTTATGGCGTAAATGTGGCGCTAGGCCAGCGCAGCAACAGCAATTCTGAATTGCGGTTTTTGAGGTAGCTGGCAACCGCCGGCAAACGTATCATGCAGACAAACCCGAGCGTTGGCACCATCGCCATCATCGCGGGCTGCCCAAGAACACTTATATCTCGAAGCGCACTCATACACAGGAACATTGCATTGGAAATCGTCGACGTCAAGATCATAGAATGTACCCAGCGCCTGAAGGACCCGAGCTGGAAGTTTGCACGTGCTCTGGTGCCTCAATTGGAGGGGCATATCCTTGAGTTGACAGACGACGCAGGTGTGACAGGCCTGGGATACGTTCACGCCATACCGGCGATTACCACTCACGGCGCCGGTGCACGCAGCGCTCTGGATTGGATCAGACCTGCATTGCAGCATCGCCGAATCGACAGTATTGCGTCTGTCATGGAGGAGCTGGATCTGCTACTTGCTTTCAACTGCAGCGTAAAAGCTGCTGTAGACATGGCTCTGCATGATCTGCTGGGAAAACGCAAGGGGCTCAGTGTCGCCACCCTATTGGGTGGACGTATGCACGACACAATTGCCCAATCGCGCATTCTGGCCATCAAATCGCCATCAGATATGGCCCACAAGGCGGAATTGCTTGTCACGGCGGGCTACCGTCAGCTCAAACTCAAGCTCTCCGGAGACACTAAGCTGGACATTGAGCGGATCGCCGCAGTGCGCAACGCCGCCGGTGCCGGTACCGTATTAACGCTGGATCCAAATCAATCCTACAGCTGCAAGCAGATGCTGCAAGCATTTTCGAAAATGGAGCGTTACGATATTGCATTGATCGAGCAGCCCGTGCCCGCATCGGACACCGAAGGTCTGGCATTATTGACCCGGACCTTGCCTGCGGCCATAGAGGCCGATGAAAGCGCGCAGACAGTCAGCGACGTATTCAGACTGGTGGCGAACCGGCAGGCTGATGTGATCAACCTGAAAATAACCAAACTCGGTGGTATACGACGGTTTATGCAGGCGGTTCATATATGTGAGGCAGGGAATGTCATCTGCCGGGTTGGCGCTGCATTCGGCCCTGGTCTGCTACAGGCAATGGCAGCTCAGGCTGCCAGTGTCATCAAACAGCTGCCCTATGCCTGTGAACTGTCCGAACATCAGCACCTCGAGGACGATCCATTCGAAAGCCTGCCGATCGAACAAGGTCACATCGCCGTTCCTGACCTACCGGGCGGCGGCATCTCCTATTTACAAAAATAAATCGAAAACCGCCTTATCCGACCAACTTAAAGGGGAAAAAACAATGGCATGCTCACCGCACCTTCAGGATTGCGAACCGCAAAATAGTCGCAGGAACTTTTTCAAACACAGCTTATTGACTGGCGCAGCCATCGCCGGTGTTTCTGAGCTGTGGCCGCAAGCAGCCATGGCAGACACAATAAAGACCACCCCAATGTGGCCTGCGTCACCCATCCCGGCGCAAGTGCCCGTAACAGATGCTATTGCCGATCTCGGTGACACCCGCTTGTGGTATTGGGACACCGGCGGCAATGGTGAAGTCGTCATCTTCATGCACGCCGGCAGCCAGAGCGCAGCCGGCTGGGGATACCAGCAAGCGGCATTTGCATCTGCCGGTTATCGTGCTATTGGCTATTCGCGGCGTGGCTATTTCAAGTCCGATTTGGGTGATATCAGTAACCCCGGCGTCGCATCCGATGACCTGGATCGGCTGCTTCAGCATCTGAATATTGAACGCGCACATCTGGTGGCGGTAGCCCACGGCGGTTACTTTGCACTGGACTACAGTCTGTCCCATCCGGCCAAAGTACTGAGCCTGACGCTGGCCTCTTCAATGCTAGGTGTCAGGGACGATGCATACAGCATCATGCAAAAACGGCTGAGGCCGCCGTTTTTCAACGACTTGCCCGTTGACTTCAAGGAGCTGGGTCCGTCATATCGCGCCGGCAATCCAGAAGGGCACGACCAATGGAAGGCACTGGCAGAAGCTGCGCGGCCCGGAGGCAGAGTCATGCCGGAAATAAAAAATGAATTGAACTGGAAAAATCTGAAAAGCATCAAGGTACCGGTATTGCTTATGACTGGCGACGCCGATCTTTATGTGCCGCCGTCCGTATTGCGTCTGCAGGCATCGCACTTTCCAGCAGCCGAGACGGTAATAATCAAGGAAGCCGGTCATTGCTCCAACTGGGAACAACCGCAGGCGTTTAATACCTCTGTTCTCCAATTCATAGGAAAACATATCGCCACTTAACCGGTCAAGGCGATAGGTCCGCTTTACTCCTGCACAAGCCACGCGGTATTATCTGACATCGTGACATGATGCAAAACAGGAGAACGGGATGGACAAAACGGCGTTGATTACCGGCGGAGGTCGCGGCATTGGCGCGGCAACTGCCAAATACCTGGCCGCCAAAGGATATGGCATTTGCATTAATTATCATCGAAACGAACAGGCCGCCGAGACCCTGGTCGCCCAGATCAAGGAGCAATTTTCCGTCCCGTGCATTGCCATTGGCGCCGACGTCTCCGAAGAGGCGCAAGTGGTACGGCTCTTTGCCGAAATGGACGAGCTGCTAAGCCCGGTCACCCATCTGGTCAATAATGTCGGCGTGCTGTTCAAGCAGATGAAAGTGACCGAGATGGATGCAGAACGCATCAACAAAACGCTCTCCACCAATGTGACGAGTTATTTTCTGTGCAGCAGGGAAGCGCTCAAACGCATGCAACCCGGTGGCGCCATCGTCAATGTTTCCTCGGTGGCTTCCCGCACCGGCGCTGCCGGTGAATACGTGGATTACGCTGCATCCAAGGGCGCCGTTGATATATTCACCCGAGGTCTGTCGCTGGAACTGGCCCCCCAAGGAATCCGGGTCAATGGTGTGCGGCCGGGGTTTATCTATACAGATATCCACGCTGATGGCGGCGAACCCGGCCGGGTTGATCGCGTCAGCAGCCAGATTCCCATGCTACGTGGTGGTCAGCCAGAAGAGGTCGCATCGGCCATAGCCTGGCTGCTGTCCGATGAAGCGTCATACGTGACCGGCTCGTTTATTGATCTGGCTGGCGGACGCTAGGCATGCGCCGGCCCTGACTGGCAAGGGATCGTCCGGTAAGCCGTCTTGCCGCTTTCATTCACTATAGCAATCGTGTTACCGTATAGTATCCTCAGAGCCAGCGTGCCGCATACCAACGAGCTATGCCTGTCAAGCGTGTCATGTCAGTAGTGTTAATACCAGTAAATAGCGTGCGTCATATTGCAGCTGTAATCAGGATGTCACGGCTGCCGGCCTCTGAGTAACCCTATTGGACAAGGAGTTAGGATAGTGCTTGAACGGTTTGCAAGAGGGTCGCAGAAATCCAGACTAACGGGCGCGCAGGCAGCCAGACCGTTGTCCGCCCTTATCCTCCGGTTATTTCTCCCATTTTTTCTGCTGCTCGCTGCACTGCTGCATCTGAATACTGCAGGTGCCCAGATTGCCCCCTCTCCTGAACCCGACATCGCGCCTGCCTCTGCCGCGCAACTGGCCGATTTGCTGGAAAACGAAAAGACGCGTCAGCAACTCATAGAGCAACTGCGCGCGCAGGCGCCCGCTGCACAGCAAGCGGCGTCCAGCGACGCACAGAGCAGTCTTGACGATTCATTGCCTCGCCGGGTCGCCGACAGCACGCAATTTTTTCTGACCAAACTGTTGAACGATATGGGCGATGCGGCGGCGGCAATCGGCGCCATGGCGCGCGGTGAAGGCACTGGCGGCTCCGGCATGACCGACTGGCAATCGACGCTGGCCAATTTTGCACTGGTTATCGCAGCCACGGTCATCGCCTTTGTCTTGTTGCGCTTGCTGGCCGCGCGCATCTTTTCCATTATCAATCGCTGGGTCGGCCAGCCGACACCCGCCCTCGGGCGGCGTCGCCTGGCCCAGCCTGCGACACTGAAAAAAATTGCAGCTGTCATTGGCGCGCTCATTGTCGATGTCGCTGCCATTGCCTTGGCCGGTGTTGTCGGATATAGCGTTGCGCTGGCGGTCGCGGGGCCTGACGCGACCGTGGGCACATTCGAATCGCTCTTTGTCAATGCCTTTGTCGCCGTTGAAATTGCCAGGGCGCTGGTGCGCACGGTGTTTGCAACGCGCTTTCCGCAACTGCGGCTGTTTCCAATGCGTGACGAAGTTGCCATGTACTGGAACGGCTGGCTGTGTAGCCTGATTGGCATCACCGGCTACGGCATGCTGGTTGTCGTACCTGTCGTCACAGCCCTGTTTACTGCGGCATTGGGTAATCTGGTCGGCCTGCTCATCATGCTTGGCATGTATATTTATGCCCTGCGGGTGGTATGGAATAACCGGGCCCTGATACGTGAACGGATCGTAGAACGCGCCAATCAGACTTCCACTGCATTTTTTGCAACCATGCTGCGCCTGCTGGCCCGTGTCTGGCATATTCTGGCCATTCTCTATTTCACCGTTCTGCTCGTTGTCAGCCAGATCGATCCGGTCGATGCCCTGCCGTTCATGGCGCGCGCCACGGTGCAAAGCCTGGCGGCGATTGCCCTTGGACTGCTGCTCTCCGCCATTCTGACTGCCATTCTGAGCCACCCGATCCGGCTGTCCGATGAGCTTCGTGCCCGGCTGCCACTACTGGAAGCACGCGTCAATTCATATGTTCCGGCAATACTCAAAGGCCTGCGTTTGATTACGCTTGTCATCGTAGTACTGTTTGTGCTGGACGCATGGCATGCATTCGACCTGTCTGCGTGGGTCATGTCCGAATCGGGCCGCGCAACCATCAGCACAGCGGTGCATGTGGCCATCATCCTGCTGTTCGCCGCACTGGCATGGACCATTATTGCGAGTATCATCGAGAGCCGCCTGAGCGGCACGGGCAACCGGGCGCCCAGCGCTCGCGAAAAAACGCTGCTGTCACTGTTTCGCAATGCTGCGCTGATTGTGATCATCACCATGACGGCCCTGGTCCTGCTGTCCCAGATCGGCATCAATATCGGCCCGCTGATTGCCGGCGCCGGTGTGGTGGGTCTGGCCATTGGTTTTGGCGCGCAAAAGCTGGTGCAGGACATTATCACGGGCATTTTCATCCAGCTTGAAAACGGCATGAATGTGAATGATGTCGTGGAAGCGGGCGGGGTTTTTGGCACCGTGGAAAAAATGACCATCCGCTCGGTAGGCATTCGCACCATGGACGGCGGCTATCACCTGATTCCGTTCTCGTCGGTTGATGTCGTAGCCAACCACATGCGTGATTTTTCCTATCATATGGGTGAGTACACCATTGCACATCGTGAAAATGTAGACGACGCCATCGAACACCTGCGCGCCGCGTTTGCGGAATTGATGCAGGATGAAGTGCTGTCCCCCGAAATACTGGAAGAAATTACCATCCCCGGCGTGACAGCCATCAATGAACGCGGCGTCACTATTCGGGTGCTGGTCAAAACCACGCCCGGCATGCAATGGGCGGTGCAACGCGGTTATAACCGTCTGGTCAAGAAACATTTCAACGCCGCCAATATCGAACTGCCATACCCGCATACCGTGGTTTATTTTGGCCAGGACAAGGACGGCAACGCACCCTCGGCACGGGTAGATCTTGGACGCAAGGCTGAGCACGCGCAAGCGCCCAAAGGCAAGGCGCCTGCGGCCGGGCATACGCCGCGCAAACTGGCACCGAGCCGCGGTGGCTCGGAAGATGTACTGGGCAATGAGCTGGAACAACGGGTGCCCGATGAAGATGGGAATGACGAGGCAGACGGCTCGCTGCGTCCCGGCCCGACATCCTGATGAGACCGCGACTGAGGCCGCCGCGGGTTTCTTTGACCATACCGACTATGCCAACTGTGCAGGCGGCGAGCCGCAAGCCGCCCTGCACACCGCGCTCTGGCAGGTGTAGCGCCTGTCTCAGTGTGCTTCTATGTCAGGTGTAATGAACGCAAATCCGATTATTCTGCCATTCGTGCACGACCACATCCAGTCCGTATAGCTCCTTGAGCACCGGTGGCTGAATGAAAGTCTGCGGCGGGCCCTGGTGCAGAACCTTGCCGTTGCGCATTCCGATGATCAGATCCGAATAGCAGGATGCAAAGTTGATATCGTGCAACACCATCACAACCGTCTTATGCAGTTGGTCGGCTGCACGCCGCATCACCTTCATGATGTCAACGGCATTTTTCATATCCAGGCTGTTCAGCGGCTCATCCAGCAGGACATATTCCGTGTCCTGGCATAGCACCATTGCAATGAAGGCACGCTGGCGCTGCCCGCCCGAGAGCTCATCCAGAAATCGCTGCTCCAGCCCATTGAGATTCAGATAAGCCATGGCGCGCTCGACATGGCTGCGGTCCTGCACCGTCAAGCGACCATGCGTATGCGGATATCTGCCAAACGCCACTACATCCTGAACCGTCAGGCGCAGGGAAAGATGGTTGTCCTGGCGTAAAATGGACAAATGCCGGGCCAGTTCGGCCGTATCGGTGCGAGCGATATCCAGCCCGCCAACCTCAACCGATCCGGCAGACATGGGCAGCAAGCGGCTAATCATGCCCAGCAATGTGGATTTGCCGGCGCCATTGGGGCCGACTATGGAAGTGACGCCACCCCGGGGAATTTGCACTGAAACATCATCCACTACGCGCAAATTCGCGTAGTCCTTGCTGACACCATTGACCTTTATCATCGTTGTCCCTTGCGCACAATCAGCGCGATAAACATCAGCCCGCCGGCAAACTCAATCACCACGCTGACCGTGGTATTGAGCGCCAGGCCATGCTCCAGCACGGTCTGGCCGCCTACCAACGCAACAATACCAAGCAGCACGGCAGCCGGCACCGTATATTTGTGTTTGTCGGTTTGCATGATCATGTATGCGAGATTGCTCACCAGCAATCCAAAAAACGTAACCGGCCCCACCAGCGCCGTTGACACCGACACCATCACGGCAATCAGCACAAGGGTGAGCCACAGTGTCTTGCGGTAATGGATTCCCAGGTTGATTGCTACCTCGCGACCAAGCGACAGCACATCATAGGCGCGGCGCAGCCGCCAGCCGATCAGCGACACGGCCCCTACCATCGCCATTGAGGCCAGCAACAGATTGGTGCGAATGGCATTGAAACTGGCAAACATTTTGTCCTGCAGAAACAGAAACTCGTTGGGATCAATCATTCTGACCATCAGGCCGGACAGGCTGCGAAACAGCAGCCCGAACACGATCCCGACCAGCAACAGCAGATGCAGACTATGCGAAGCACCGGAGAAAATCCATTGGAACAGCAGGCAGGCGAAAACGGTCATGACACCGACTTCCAGCACGAACTTGCCTGTCATGCCCCACTGGCCTCCCGCAGTCATGCCAAACCAGAATATAACCACAGCCTGAATCAGGGTATAGAGCGCATCAAATCCCATGATCGATGGCGTCAGAATACGGTTATGCGTGATGGTTTGAAACAGCACAGACGACACCGCAACAGCATAGGCCACCAGCAGCATCGCGGCCAGCTTGCTGGCGCGAAACGAGAGCACGAAGTCCCAGTGGCCGTTGGCGCCCCATGTCATGAACGCGGCTACCGACAGCAGCGCAAAAAAAGCCAGCAGATAAAGCCGCAGGGCGGGTGACAGCTTAGCCAAAACGAGACCGCCTGTTCAGAAGTAGATAGAGGAACAACCCGCTACCGACCACGCCCACTACCGTACCGATTGGAATTTCATGCGGATAAATGATCAGGCGACCGACAATATCGCAAGCCAGTACAAACAGCGCTCCAAGAAAGGCCACCCACGGCAGCGAGCGCCGCATATTATCGCCAAAGATCAGGCTCACCACATTGGGCACCAGCAGGCCCAGGAACGGCACACTGCCCGCAGTGACCACGACCACGGCACTGATGGCCGACACCAGAACCATGCCAATCAGCATAAGGCGTTTGTGATTAAGCCCCAGGTTGGTGGTAAATTGCTCACCCATGCCCAGCACCGTGAAGCGGTCTGCAGCGAAATAGGCAGCGCAGGAAAGGGCAAACGCCACCCATAACAGTTCGTAGCGCCCTCGCAGGACACCAGAAAAATCGCCCATGGTCCACGTATGCAAGGCCTGAAGCAAATCGTACTGGTAAGCAAAGAAGGTGGTAACAGCCTGTATGACGCCGCCCAGAACCAGACCGACCACAGGGACCAGAAAGGCGGAACGCAAAGGAATGCGCCGCAGGATCAGCAAAAACACCGACGTGCCGGCCAGGGCGAACAAGGCGGCAACCAGCATTTTCCCAAGCACAGAGATCCCCGGCGCCAATAATGTGACAGCCAGGATTCCCATGGTGGCAGATTCAACGGTCCCGGCCGTGGAGGGTTCGACAAAGCGGTTGCGCACCAGCATTTGCATGATCAGCCCCGCAACGGCCAATGAGGTGCCTGCCAGCACCAATGCAAGGGTACGCGGCAGGCGACTGATCAGCAGCAGTTGCCAGGCTTCGCTATCCAGACGCAATAACGCGGCCAGCGACATATCGCCCGCGCCCAGAAACAGACTGACCAGAAACAAAAAGCACAGAAGCAATAGCAGCATGCAGACCAGTAGGGGCTGCATCAGTTTATTGCTTCTGTGCCCTTCGGGATAACCGCTCATGAAAGGCCCACTATGGCGTCAATCGTCAAGAACGCCGGGGCCCGGACTTGCGAGCGCGCCATGGTTACTGCTTGCCGTCCAGTGCTTTGGACAGCTGGTCCACGTTCTGCTGCATAGCGGTCAGCCCGGCGCTACCGAGCAAATACCAATCCATTGCATTCAAATAGACAATCTGCTTCTTTTTCCAGGCGGTGGTTTTATGGATCAGCTCGTTATCGAGCAGCTTGCCGGCGGCCACACCCTCGCGGCCGATGGCGCCATCCCGGTCAATCACAAACAGCCACTGCGGGTCGGTTTTATAAATAAACTCAAATGACACCGCCTGCCCGTGATTTGACGTGGACAGGTCGGGCGCCGCAGCGGGAATGCCGAAGGTGTCATGAAGAATACCGAAGCGGGAACCCGGACCATACGCACTGACTTTGCCGCCGGTGGTAAGAATGATTAGCCCCGAGCCAGCATTGCCGGCCTTCTGCTTGAGCGCCGCTATGGACTGGTCCAGCCGGCCCAGTTGTTCCTTGGCTTTGTCCTGCTTATTGAAAATGTCTGCCAGCGTAAGCGTGTTGCGTTTGACGCTGGCCAGCAGGTCTTTGGCATTGACGGTCAAATCAATGGTGGGCGCCAGTTTGCTCAATTCCGCATACTTGGGGGCCGAACGGCCACCCACAATAATCAGGTCTGGCGACAGCGCATTAACCGCTTCGTAGCTGGGCTCAAACAGTGAACCGACCTTTGGAACCGATTTTTCCGCGTAGGCAGCCAGTTGATTGATGTACTTGGCCTCGTGCACAGCAAAAGCCTCTATGCCCAACGCATGCATGGTGTCTAGCGAGGCCAGATCAAAGACAACTGTTTTCTTTGGCTCGCCTTCGATGGTGGTTTTCCCGCTTGCATGATCAACGGTCAAGGCGTGCAATGGCAGCGCGACGCTGGCGGCTACCACCAATATGCCGGTCAGCAACCCGCGACGAGCTTGAGACTTGCAAAATTGCATGAAAAATGACTCCACTTCTGATTCAAACTGCAAAGGTTACCCACCCAAACGCATCGCGGCGTTGATCTGCCGCAGGCAAAACGCCACACCTGGGTATCGTGCCGCCTGTGCCTGGATGCATTCGGTGAGCTATAAATTCACACGCGATACACGCACATCAGAGGGCCCGGACAGGGAGTCGCGAGGGTAACAAAATGATTGACTTGACAACAGAAAATTGTAGCATAACTGGTAATAAGATGTATTCTTATTTATACTTTTTCATGCAGGGTGCCGCCGGTCATCGGTCGCGAGCGGCACGCAACGCTCGCAGAAAGACAACGGCAATAGGCGCGATCTAGCCTCAGGGTGCAGCGCCATTCGAATGACCTGTAACTCCCAGCTGGACGTGTGATACAGCCCCGATACGGGCACGATACGGGCACGATACGGGCACGATACGGGCACGATACAGGCAAGATAAGGGCCAAATTACCCGCTCTGGATCAAAGCCGGCCACGACAGCGCGACCGGCCTGCCAGTCTTATTTTTTCAGTTGCCCGGCAAGCTGATCAAGCGAGCGTTGCTGTGCGGCTTCGTACAATGCAAACTCGTCGTTGACTTTTGCACCCAGCGCTTCTTCGAATGCGGCCCGGGCAGCACTTGCCTGATAGCTTTTCTGGTCATCGCCACCCAGATTCGACTGGAAAATACCGGCGGCACTGACGGGCAGAAAGTCTTCGTAAATAATCGGCTCGGCGTGAACCAGTCCGGCGTCAATCAAGGCGTCGATATCGTCCGCATTGGCGATCTGCTTGCCATTGGCAACGCGTCCCTGTTGCGTCAGATTGTAGCGGAAGTAGCCCAGGCCACTTTTGCGGATCGCCGCCAGATCGTCTGGAAACTCAGTGAACACGCTCGCCAGGCGCTCTGCATAAGTGCCGTCAGCCTGTTCGCCCGATTCGCGGGCGCGCAATAACAACTGATCATACAGGGCGCGTCCCTTGGGCGTCAGGGCCAGACCGCGTTGTTCAATTTCACCAAAGCGCGCGGTATGGGCGCCAACCACTTTTTCGGTACCGGAGTCGAACGTTACGTTCTCTTCCAGCGCCTTGAAGCTGGTCTGGCGCAACAGAATCGGGTGGCGCCGGGTAGGCGGGCCCTCGATGGATTCCTTGGCAGGAATATTGCGATTGAGCATTTCCTTTTGTGCCGCGTCAATATCCAGCGTGCGGGGCGTCAGATGGTTGATATGGGGACCTTTGAAGCAAACCACATCTGCAATCAACCGGTGGGCGTCAAGCAACTGGTTATACGTTTCAACACTCACCGTCGCTTCATTGTGCCAGCGGAAAATATCAGTGGCCTGTATCACGAACTCATCAGCCTGTTCGCTTTTCAGGCCGCCTTCGGTTTCGAATTTTTCTGCCAGTTCCAAAACGCGTGCGCTGAATATGGAGCGCTTTTCCAGAATCGCGGCGGCCTTGGTGCGCAACGCTTCATCGTCAATCAATTCCGGGCGCAGCAAGGAGGTGAACACCCGAAACGGATTGGCTGCCAGCGAAGCATCGTCCACCGGCCGAAACGCCGTGGCGTGCACCGGTACCCCGGCCACCGACAAATCATAATAACCCACCGGCTGCAGCCCCATCACCGCGAAAACTCGCCGAATGCCGGACAGCTCGGCAGCCGTACCCAGACGGATGGCGCCGTGTCGCTCCAGGTTCAGGCGCTGGATTTCGCCGGACTCATTCAATTGCGCTTGCAATTGCGGATTTTCCTGCAGCGTCTGTGCGTTAACGTCGGCAACCAGCTCAAGCAGATCGCGATAAAGCGGCACTTCCTGCCCATACATATTGGACATGGCAGTTGAAAACCGGGTGCGGATTTCGTCGGTCGAGACGAAATGATTGTTTTCCATAACGAGAATACTCTTTGTAGTTCAGTTGGCAAAAATAAAGGCGGGCAGATCAGCAATAGCCTGCTGGCAAATGGACACGTTCCGGCTACCGGATTTGCACAGAGGGCAAACAGCAAAATGTGACCATAAAGTCACTTTTTAGTATAGCCGAATCAAACCGCGCGCCGGTATTGTTTTTCTCTTGTAGAATGAGTTATCGGCATCACTGATGCAGTTTTCATACACTTGCGGATTCCTATGTCCCGTCGTCAGCAAACAGAACAGCAGATCCTCCAGGCCCTGGATGCCCAAATCCGCGAAGCCGGGATGGGAGGCATTGGTATCAACGCCGTTGCCCGCCGCGCGGGCGTGAGCAAGGAACTGATTTATCGTTACTTCAACGGGCTGGACGGGCTGCTGCTGGCCTGGATGCAGGAGCAGGATTTCTGGACCGGCCACCGCGGGATGCTGGGCAACGACGAATCAAGCCAGCAGACACCCCAGCAACTGGTCCTGTCCATGCTGCATGCCCAGGTTGACGCACTGACCAGCAACGACACGCTGCGTGAAGTGCGCCGCTGGGAACTGGTGGAACTCAATGAGGTCACCGCCAAGTTGGCCCAGCGGCGCGAGAAGGCCGCCCGCGCATTCATTGATCGGGTCGATGGCCTGACTCCGGAAATTGATATGCCCGCGACCGTGAGCATCATGCTTGCCGGAGTCCTTTATTTAATGTTGCGCGCCAAGACCGAAAGCCAGTTCCTGGGCATTCCCATACGCACGGACGAAGGCTGGGAGCGTATTTTCAACGCACTGGAAACCATGACTGCCGGCTTCCCGCAGGCACTGCGCGAGCAGTCGCTGGATGAACTGGAAGCGCGGCGCGAGCCGCCATCGTCCTGATTGACGAATGTGATATGGCACCTGACATGGTGCCGGCCTGGTGGGCATTGAGCACAATGCCGAGGATGGCGCTTCAGGCAGGCAAAGCGTCTACCTGCCCCATGAGATAAAGCAGACAGCCCGTCCCTGGTCGTCAGGGCAATTGGGACAGGGCACATCATAGCTTTGCCGGGTGCAAATACAGATTGGGCGGCATGCCCAGCGCACGGCGGAACATCGCGCTGAACGCACTGGGACTGCGGTAGCCCAGTTCCCGTGAAATGGTCCCGATGGACTGGCCCATCGATAGTCTGCATACCGCGTCTGCCAGCCTGACCTGCTGCAGCCATTGACGATAATTCATTCCCAGTTCTGACTGAAACAGCCGAATCAGCGTGCGCTCACTGGCGCCCACTGCATCGGCCCACGCCCCCAACGGACGGCTCAGTCCGGGCTGATCCATGATGGTGGTGCAGATGGATATAAGCCGACGATCCCGCGGCCACGGGATCTGGGTGGCCACGGTTTCGGCTGACGGCAGTTCCGAAAGAATCAGCGCTGCAATCCGGCCACCCCGTTCATTTTGCGAATAGATGACGGGTTCGGCGGTCAGGCTCAGGATCAGCTCGCGCAGCAGGTTGCTGACTTCGATCACCTGGCAACCGGCCCACAATGATCTGGCAGCGCCTGCATCAATATACAGCGTGCGCATGTCCACGTGGGAAACCGCCATCGTGCAGTGCGGAACATTGGGTGGCACCCATAAGGCACGTAGCGGCGGCAGCAGCCAATAACCCTTGTCGGTGCTTACGCGGATCACGCCGCGCGATGCAAAAAGCAGTTGCGCGCGCCGATGCGAATGCGTCGCCGATCCCGTACCGGCCGCAAACTCCTTGGACATGGCGGCCACGGCGGGGGCAATGTTCTGGTAGTCTTCTGCGTTGACGCTTCTGGGAAGCGGATGCATCACTGTCACTTTCTCGACGAAAATTGGCACTTTCATTAATTCTAGCACGGCTACACTTACTGATTGCGAATGTCATATATATGTGAATGCAATGTCGATAGAATCCGCCGCCATACGCCCCTCCCAGCCCGAAAACAGCACCGCCTTCAAGGTGCTTGGTGCGATCAGTGTCGCCCATATGATGAACGACATGATCCAGTCCATCCTGCTGGCCATTTACCCGATGCTCAAGGATGACTTCAGCCTGAGCTTTGCGCAAATCGGCCTGATCACGCTGGTCTATCAGATTACCGCCTCGCTGCTGCAACCCCTTATCGGCCATTACACCGACAAGCACCCGCAGCCTTATTCATTAACCATCGGCATGGGTTCAACGCTGTTGGGCCTGCTGCTGCTGTCGGTCGCGCCTTCCTTTCCATTTTTGCTGCTGGCCGCCATTCTGGTGGGTACCGGTTCGTCGGTATTTCATCCGGAATCATCCCGCATTGCCCGTATGGCCTCGGGCGGGCAACACGGCCTGGCGCAATCACTGTTCCAGGTTGGCGGCAATGTCGGCTCTGCGCTGGGGCCCCTGTTTGCTGCGCTGATTATTCTGCCTCATGGTCAGGGTAGCGTTGCCTGGTTTTCACTGGCCGCCCTGTTGGCCATGGTGGTGCTGCTGCAGATCGGACGCTGGTATGAGCGCAACCGGGGCCTGCTCGTCCTGCGCTCCAAACGCTCGGCCAATGCGATTGAACTGCCGCGCAACAAAATCATCGCTGCATTGGCTGTCCTCGGCGTGCTGATTTTCTCGAAATATTTCTACATGGCTTCCATGAGCAGCTACCTGACGTTTTATTTGATGGAAAAATTTGCCCTGTCGATACGCACCTCCCAGCTTTATTTGTTCATTTTTCTTGCTGCCGTCGCCGTCGGCACCATCGTAGGCGGGCCGATCGGCGATCGCATCGGCCGCAAGCGGGTCATCTGGGCGTCAATTCTGGGTGTCGCCCCCTTTACCCTGTTGCTGCCGCACGCCAATCTGTTCTGGACCGGCATCCTCATTGTCATTATCGGTCTGATCCTGGCGTCGGCGTTTTCCGCCATTGTGGTCTATGCCCAGGAACTGGTGCCCGGTAAAACCGGCATGATTGCCGGTCTGTTCTTCGGCTTCGCGTTTGGCATGGGCGGCGTCGGTGCAGCAGCGCTGGGACATCTGGCAGACACTACAAGCATCTCCTATGTGTACAGCGTTTGCGCCTATCTGCCGCTACTGGGTATTGTCGCCGCACTGTTGCCAGATACGGAAAAGCGCGCTCTGGCGCGCCGGCCTTAATGTCATGAATGCGCCGCACTCGTCTGGTTGGTATGACGACCGGCCCAGGCCGCTGATTATGGATCAAGCGCTGCCCCTTAACGACATTGAACCGCGCACTCGTTATCGGATAATTTGCGCTGCTATCATGCGCGCTGCCATCGATCGCGACACATTAACTGGGTACAATGGGCTATATACGTTATGCGTCCTCGCCGAGGCCGCCGCAACACACGACAAGGAAGCCGCTCATGAGTACTCTGCCCAAATTTGCAGCCAACGGATGGCGGCGGCTTGATAACGGCAATGTTCAGCATCTGTCGGGACTGGAGTTTGCGCCCGACCCCAATGAACGGCTCAAGCTGGTTGATGCCTCGCTGTCTGTGTTCATCAGCAACCTGCGGCATGAGGGTGCAACCGAACAGCAGGCCGAACGGCTGCTGCACAAGCTCACACTACAGGCTGCGCAACAGTTTGTTGGCTTGCATTAACCCACGACATGGGCTGTTATCTTGATCGGCCTCAAATAACAAAACCGGCTGGGCATATACAATTGCTTGCCAGCCAACCTGGCGTAATGCGCTAAGATACACAAAAATAATTATTTCATCGACAAAGGAGACGCTGTAATGATTAAAGTCAGTGTGATGTACCCCAATACCCCAGGCGCGCGCTTTGACCACGATTACTATCGTGACAAGCATTTGCCTCTGCTCAAGGAGCGCATGGGCGAGCGTTGCCGATATTACACCATAGACCGGGGTATCGCCGGTGGCACGCCAGATGCCCCTCCTACCTATATCGGTATGTGTCATATTTTCTGCGACAGCGCCGAAGACTTCCAGGCAGGATTCGGGCCGCACGCCGATGAAATTCTGGGCGACATTCCAAACTACACGGATCTGAGCCCGATACTGCAGCTCAGCGAAGTGGTCACCGATACACGCACCTAGCGACGTTGTCGCCGCGTTCTTAGCAGTTTCAAACGCGATCAGCGGCTGGTCCGGACACCGGTGCATCGGACCGTCGATAATCTCAATCGCGCTTGTGATATCTCCCAGCAATAAAGGCACGCCGGACGATCATCAACGAAAAGTGATCGGATGGTAATCTTCTGTTCATGCACGACAGCGGTGGTGTCTCTTATGATTGACCTGATCTGTACCCAAGGCGCGATCTTCCTGCGTATGCCGGTCAAATATCGGCGCAGCATGAACCTGGCACCAACTGCGTTGCAGATCACGTTTGCCCCGGTCCCGATCGCACCGCCCAGCGATATCAGTTAACGGAACCGGGAAGGACAGTGTGTAAGTCAGCGAGTGGCACGTTAAATAAAACCCTGACAGGCGGCACAATGATATTCCCGGGCACGGGTAACCTTCCATTGGGGCCGCCATCTCTCTGGCCTATAGGCACACTAGTGCACAATAGGCATGCCCGCCGCAGCAACCCTCAACAGTTCGTTCGCCAGGGCTGTTGCAGTTACACCAAAAACCGTATCAGTAACCGACCGTGAATCGCGCCCGTACGTGCCGGGGCGTTTCCAGTTCATCGATCATGGCCAGCGCAAAATCCTGAGTAGAAATGCGACTCTGGCCGCCGGCATCCACAATCAGTTCATCATCGGCCTGCCTGAACGAGCCGGTACGCTCGCCAGGTTCAATGATTGCCGACGGGCTCAACATAGTCCAGTCCAGATCACTGTCTTTACGCAGTTGCGTCAGAATATCCCTGGCGCCCTGAGCGGTGGCTTTCCACTGTTGAGGGAAATCGGGCGTATCGATAACCAGCACGCCCGGCTGGGCGTACAGGCTACCTGCGCCGCCCACAATAAGCAGACGCTTGATCACCGCCTGTTTTGTCGCCGCGATAATGGAATCCACACCTTTCATGTAGTATCCATAAACGTCCTGCTGGGCATGCCCACTGAATGCACTAATCACTGCATCATGACCCGTCAGTTGCGTCGCCAGTTTTACGCCATCCAGCACATCGGTCTGCTCAATCGTCAGATTGTCCTGCGGCTGCAGTTTTTCGGGGTGCGCCACCAGGGCTGTTACCTTGTGCCCGCGCGCCAAGGCCTCTGTCAGCAAGGCGCTACCGATAAAACCGGTCGCGCCGATAAGTGCGATTTTCATATTGAATTCCTAAAATGTAATTTGGCCTATGTCTGGAAACCTGCGTATCCAAACGGCCAGAATACACATCATCACAGAAGCCATTGATTCAATAAACAGGAAAAACTATAATTCATTGTTTCTATATTAGTAACAATAATGATTATGAGCACTGCTGCCGGCATTGATTTGAACGCGCTCGCTATTTTCTGCATGGTGGCCCGCTTGCGCGGGTTCACGGCGGCAGCAATGCAACTGGGCATGACCAAAGCCAAAGTCAGCATTCAGATAAGCCGCCTTGAAAAGCATCTGGGGGTTCCACTGTTTACACGAACCACACGCCAGGTCAATCTGACCGATGCCGGCAGACGACTGTTCGAGCAATGTGAACCCATGCTGGGCCTGTTACAGGAAACCCTGGACCAATTGGGGGAAGACAGCACAACCCTGTCCGGCACCTTGCGACTGAGCTCAACGGTTGATCACTCCATCCTGTCGCTGGCCGGCGCCGTGGCGATCTTCGCCGGGCGCCATCCTGATCTGCACATCGACCTGCGGTCAAGTGACCGTGTCCAGGACCTGGTCAGCGAAGGTATTGATGCCTCGATTCGGGTCGGCTGGTTGCGTGACTCGTCCATGCGCGCAATCAAGCTGGGCGGCATGCGCCAGTTCGTCGTTTGTTCCCCCACCTATTTGCGCGCTGCAAAACCCATCCTGACTCCCGCCGATCTCGCAGACCATCCCTGGATTTGCCTGTCCTTGCTGCCTGCTCCGCTCACATGGACGTTCGAGCATACCAATAACGCGAGCGAAACCATACACCTCAGATCCCGCATCCGCGTCGATTCACCCGGCGCACTGCGTGCCATGCTGCGCCAAGGTTACGGTATTTCAATACTGGACGAGCATAGCGTAACCGAAGACATCGCGGCAGGCAGGCTTGAACCTGTGCTGCAACAATGGGCGTTACCGCAGGTCGGCATCTACGCGGTCTACCCACCAGGCCGTCGGGTCTCTTATCGCGCACAGCAGTTCATTGACTTCTATCGCGGCTATCTGAATGAGCTGGGGACAATAAAGTGAGTAATGCGAACAGGTGTTGAATTTTTCATGGCCGCTCCCGTTGTCGGTCACAAACACCTGCGCAATGCGCCCTGCACTCCTGTCGGAAATCTCGTTTGCTCTGCTGATCTCGGTTATGCCCGCATAACGCATACCACATGGCGCATGGCGCATGGCCAACCAACAAAGGCTCAGACTGTCCGTCGCCAGGCCGGTACAGGCTCGCAACGCAATGTCAGCGTTGTGCCATGTGCAGCACTTATTCATTAAATATTCAGGTTAATATGGCAATTCATTTTCTCTATGTACCTTTTTGTCGGAGCATGGTCGAGACAGCCATGCTCGCAGATACCACACACTGTTGCTGGTGTCTGACGTGACCAAAACGCGCTCAAAGGTGCATCCGTCGGAAAAAATGGTTTGTAGAACAAAAGGAGCAATAATATGAGCAACACCGCGCTTGCGCTACTTGCATTTCTGCCGCTGATTCTGGCCGGAGTGCTATTGATCGGATTTAGAATGACCGCCAAAGTGGTCATGCCCATTGTATTCATTGTCACGACCGTGATCGCCCTTACTGCATGGCAGATGAGCGTCAACCGCGTGGTCGCTTCAGCCCTGCAGGGCCTGATTCTGACCGCCTCCATTCTATGGATTATCTTCGGCGCAATTTTGCTGCTCAACACCCTGAAGCACTCGGGCGGTATAACGGCGATTCGCAAAGGGTTCTCGGACATCAGTCCCGACCGGCGCGTGCAAGCGCTTATTGTGGCCTGGCTGTTCGGCTGCTTTATTGAAGGTGCGTCGGGCTTTGGTACACCGGCCGCAGTGGCGGCGCCCCTGATGGTGGTTCTTGGTTTTCCTGCCCTGGCTGCCGTGGTTGTGGGCATGATGATACAGTCAACCCCGGTCTCCTTTGGCGCTGTTGGCACCCCCATTGTGGTGGGCGTCTCCGGCGGCGTCAACAAGGCGGGCATTACCGAACAGTTGATCGCGCAAGGCTCCTCATGGGAAGAGTATTTCCGCCTGATCACCTCCGAAGTCGCGCTAACGCACGGCGTTGTGGGCGTATTGATGCCACTGATCATGGTCATGATTATGGTCAGGGCTTTTGGTGCAAATCGCTCGTGGAAGGAAGGGCTTGCTATCGCGCCATTCGCCCTGTTCGTGGGCGTCTGCTTTGTGATTCCCTATATGCTGGCCGGCGTGTTCCTCGGGCCTGAGTTTCCGTCGATGATCGGCGCCCTGGTCGGACTGGCGATCGTCATTCCTGCGGCAAAGCGCGGCTTTCTGATTCCTCGCGAGACATGGGACTTCCCTGAGGCAAGCCGATGGCCAAAGACCTGGATTGGTGACATCGATGTGAAACCGGTAGAAACCGCGGGAAAAACGCCCATTTCCACCTTCAACGGCTGGCTGCCCTATGTTCTGCTGGCCGTCTTTCTGGTCATCTCCCGTACGGTTGAACCCATCAAGCAGGCGCTCAATACCGTGAGTTTCGGATGGAGCAATATCATGGGCGAAGACAAGGTTTCAGGTACGCTGGAGCCCTTGTATCTACCCGGCGGGATCCTGATTTTCGTTGTGCTCATTACGATTTTCCTGCATCGCATGAGTGGCAATGAGGTCAAGCAAGCCGTTGGCGAATCATGCCGCACCATTCTGGGTGCCGGTTTCGTCCTGGTTTTCACCATTCCAATGGTGCGGATTTTGATCAATTCAGGTGTAAATGCTGCAGATCTGGTATCCATGCCGGTTGCCATGGCTCAGTTTGTCGCCAACGGAGTAGGCAGCGTTTATCCCTTCTTCGCTCCGGCCATGGGCGGACTAGGCGCATTCATCACTGGTTCTAATACGGCCTCCAATTTGATGCTTGCCGACTTTCAGTTTAATGTCGCTCAGCAACTAGGCATCTCCACTGCCATGATGATAGCAGTACAGGCTGTGGGGGCTGCCGCGGGCAACATGGTTGCTATTCACAATGTCGTTGCTGCATCAGCAACAGTGGGCCTGTTGGGTCGGGAAGGGGACACGCTTCGCAAAACCATCCAGCCAACGCTGTACTATCTGATCTTTACCGGCGTTATTGCCATGCTGGCTTTTTATGTCTTTGGCGTAACCGATCCGCTGCTCGGGAAATAGTATAACCAGCCCGTCAACCATTTGGCCGCCCGTATCTAAACAGACCGGGTGGCCAAATCATTCATACTTCTGCCTGCGCGCGAACGATTGATCTGGCTAAGCAAGGGATGGGGGTCGCCGGGCAAGGCCATCGCCATGATCCCCGGGTAGATTCGGGTGGCTGGTCGGTATACGGCACCAATACAAAAAACAGATTCATCCACCCGTGGTTGCCACTGCAATTGAACTCAGTGCGCGCTCTGCCAAGTACCGGCAGAACACAATCATTTAATACCAGAGACCATTCCCAAGGAGAAAACTACATGTTCGTCAAATCCCCCCGTCGCCGCGCGATGCTGGTCACACTTGCACTATCCACCGCACTGGCCGCTTGCGGCCATATGCCGGAACAGTCCCCAAAAAATACGATAACGGTTATCTCTTCGGGCGGCTTTGCTTCGTCGGTCGAAGCGCTTGCCCCGCAATTTGAAAAGCAGTCCGGCTATCACGTTGAAATTGTCCATGGATCATCCATGGGCGGCGCGCCAGATTCCATTCCAGCCCGACTGGATCGACAGGAACCCGCCGACATGGTTATCCTGGCCCGCAAATCACTGGATCAGCTCGTCAATAAAGGTCAGGCCGTCAAGGGCAGCCAGGTGGACCTGGTTCGTTCACTCATCGGCATCTCGGTCCAGAAAGGCGCCCCCAAACCAGATATCAGCAACGCCGAGGCGGTAAAACGCGCCCTGCTGGCTGCGCCTTCCATCGCCTATTCGGCCAGCGCCAGCGGCACCTATTATGAAAAAGAACTGATCAAGAAGCTGGGTATTGAAGCCCAGGTCAAGTCCAAGAGCAAGCGTATTGTTTCCGAGCGCGTAGGTGCAGTGGTGGCCCGCGGTGATGCGGCTCTAGGCTTGCAACAGGTCAGTGAACTGTTGCCGATCAAAGGGGCCGATTACGTGGGCGTGTTGCCACCCGCCTTGCAAAAAGCGACTATCTTTTCGGCCGGGGTGACCACGCATGCGCGCAATCAGCAGGGCGCCAACGATCTGATCAAATTTCTGACTTCTCCCGCCGCTGTCCAAACGATACGGCAAAACGGGCTGGAACCGGCCTTCCCGACACAATAAACGGGTACCGCTCGTGGGTTCGTCGGCTTCTGGCCAGGCGATCCACGAGTAGTTGGGTAACAAAAGCGTAAGCGGCAGTGGGTCATGCGACAGATCCGCTGCACATGCCTATCCCGGCCCGGCCTGCTGCGCGGATCCGTCACGCCCTTGCAGGCAGCCAGCCGACCCGGATCGTACACCCTAGGTACGTGGCATCACTGCCAAGGTTGAGGGCTCATTGGCCGGCGCGGGCGCCGCCTGGCATTCAATTGTCAAATGTGATATTTCATGGACTGGCCATAACTGCTCGCGTATCTGTTGAGCCGTCAGCCCGCTGCCTGCCACGCTGACAATGGCCGCACGCGCCTGTGGCCCGACCTGCCAAACGTGCAGGTCTGTGATTTTCATATCGGGCACCGGCGCCAGAATTTCGCGAATTTCCTGTGCAACGTGCTCGTCTGTCACGTCCAGCAACACAGCTGCGCTGGCTTTCATCAAGCTATAGGCCCATCTGCCGATAACTATTGCGCCGACCACGCCCATGACCGGATCCAGCCAAATCCAGCCAAAATAACGGCCTGCCAGCAGGGCCACAATGGCCAGGACCGAGGTCAGGGCATCGGCCAGCACATGAATGTACGCCGCCCGCATATTATTGTCGCCGCCGGGTGCATATCCGTGCGCATGGTCGTGTTCAGCAGCATGGCCATGATGTTGGTGACTGTGATGATCGTGTCCGTGATGATGGCCGCCCGACAACATGAGCGCGCTCACAATATTGACAAGCAAGCCGACCGTCGCGACAATGGCCGCCTCCCCGAACGCAACGCTGGTCGGACTCAACAATCTGGCGACCGACTCCACGGCAATGCCAAGGGCCACCATGGCAAGAATGAGCGCCGATGCAAACCCGGCCAGATCTCCCACCTTGCCGGTTCCAAAGCTGAACCGCTGGTTGTTCACATTGCGCCGTGCAAACGCATATGCGCCTGCCGCGATGCCCAGGGCGCCCGCATGCGTGGCCATATGAAAGCCATCAGCCAGCAGGGCCATGGAACCGGTCACATAGCCGGCGGCAATTTCCACGACCATCATGACAAAAGTCAGGGTGACCACCCACAGGGTCCGCCTGGCATTTTCATCATGGGACGCGCCCAGAAACGCATGGCTGTGGGGACTGTGTTCCGAATACATCATTTATTCCTTTTATTTCGAATACTGGCGAATCGCTTTGAGCAATTCGTTCACCCCCGCCTGGCGTTGCTCATCGCTGAGCGCCGGATCGGCAACATGAAATTGCGCATGCGCTTCAATAATCTGCTCAAGCAATCCGTTCAATGCCCCGCGCGTTGCCGCCACAAGATGCAGCGTCTTGCCACAATCGGCCTTTGCCTGCAGCGCGCGCTCGATGGCCTGGACCTGTCCGGCAATTCTGCGAACCCGATTGAGCAACTCGTCGTTATCGGCATGCAAATGAGACATACCCTACCCCCCTATACTATATTGACCATTATCATAAGCCAACCCGCCCATTTGCGCAATCGACATCAGGGTGCCGTGTATATTCTGGCGCCACACGGGTCTGGCCAGAAGCGGCCGGTCCTTTGCCCGGCGCGCCGCAACTCTGCGCGTTTTCGCTGGCCCGGGCAGCCACGCATATGAGCGTTCCCGATCAGGAGATGACCGTCATATTTGAATATTGGCGTGATTAATGACGTGGTCAATGCCGTCGCAATGCCCGCAACACAAGAGCTGCAAACGCCACGCTTTAGTCATAGTTACGGGCTAACCCCTACTTGTTTATTTCAATTGTGCTTATTAATATGATGATATGCACAATGAAATAAAACCTCGCTACGAAAGCCGCATGCCACTGTATCTGCAAGTGGCCAAGCTCATGCGCCAGAAGATCGAGAGCCAGCAATGGCGTTTCGGGGAGCAGATTCCTACCCTGGACAATCTGGTGGCGCAGTTCGAGGTATCGCGAATTACCTTGCGTGCTGCACTCAATCTGCTGGAAGACAATGGCATTATCCGGCGCACCCGTGGGGTCGGCACGTTTGTTGCCAAAGACCTATCCGAACAGCGCTGGTTCAGGCTGGCCAACAGTTTTGGCGAACTGGTCCAGGCTGTATCGACGCTGAAAATCCGCATGCTGCCAATAGAGCCAGGTGAGCGCGCGCCCGATCCGGCTTTCGGCTTTGATGGCAACAGTGCGGCCTATCAGCGATTGCGTCGGGTGCATTACCGCGAAAACACACCTTATTGCCTTATTGATATCTATCTGGACAAGACGATTTTCGATAGTGATCCGGAAGGCTTTCGCACTGCACCGGTTGTACCGCAGCTGGCTCAGCGGCCAGATATCAGCATTCACCAGGCCCGGCAGATTATGCGTATCACCGTATCCGATAAAGAGACGGCGTCGCATTTGAACATTGGCGTGGGGGACCCGATTGCCGATGTCTGCCGCGTATTCAAGGATCCGTCGGACACAATCCTGTATTACGCGCATATTCAGTATCCCGCGCAGCTGATTCAGATTGACACCGATCTGCTGCAAAACGATATCGCCCATAACCAGTATTGAGGTCACTGAACGCTGCACCCAAAAAACATATGGAGACAAGGATGGCAAAAGCCACAAGAAGCAGCAACCGGTTGGGCAATCTGGCCTGGTCCGTTTTTCCGTTTATCTGCCTGATCGCAGTCTGGATGCTTGTACACGCGTCGGGCTGGATCAGCCCGGCATTGCTGCCGTCGCCACTGGAAGTGCTGCAGACGTTCTGGACGCATCTGACCCAGGGTGGGCTGCTGGTGAATATGGCCATGTCTATCCAGCGCGTGGTGGGCGGGCTGCTGCTGGGTATGTTGCTGGCGGTGCCTATCGGCTTTCTGATCGGCTGGTACAAGCCCATACGGCGTTTTGTCGACCCACTGGTCAATTTCTTTCGCGCCCTGCCGCCCATCGCGCTTATTCCACTTGTGATTGTGTACTTCGGCATTGGCGAAATGGCCAAAATTGCCATTCTTTTTTATGCCTCCTTTTTTGCGGCCGTCATTGTGATGTATGAAGGCATGAATCAGATCAGCCCTGTGTATATCCGCGTGGCCAAAACGCTGGGTGCCACGGATATGGAAATATTCCTCAAAGTCATGGTGCCCATGACCGTGCCCCACATGCTGACTGCGCTCAGGGTAGCGCTGGGCGTGGCATGGGCAACACTGGTCGCGGCTGAACTGGTGGCGGCCCAGGAAGGCCTGGGTGCGATGATACAAAACGCCTCGGCATTCTTTGATCTGCGCGCCATTTATGTGGGGATCATTTGCATTGGCGCCATTGCGCTTTTGATGGATGTGGCCATTCGCAAATTATCGAACCGATTGATCAGTTGGCAGGACAGGGCCGGGGAGTAGACATGCAGACAAACAAAGAACGGATCGTTTTCGACAATGTTTCCATGCAGTTTGATACACCGGGCGGTGTACTGCAAGTTGTCCGGGATATGTCCTTTAGCGTCAACCAGGGCGATTTCATTTCACTTGTGGGGCCATCCGGTTGTGGCAAGACCACCCTTATGAATATGGCCGCAGGATTTGTCAAACCCACCCGCGGCGCGGTCATGCTCGATGGCAAGCCGATTGAACAACCAGGCCCGGATCGGGGCGTCATGTTTCAGGAGTATGGCGTTTTCCCCTGGCTGACAGTCGAGCAGAATATTGCATTTGGCTTAAACCTGAAAGTAAGCAAGCACCTGAATGCCGCAGACAAGAACGAGATTGTTGATCGTTATCTGAGCCTGATGGGGCTGGCTGATTTTCGCAAGGCGTTTCCGAAAACACTGTCGGGCGGCATGAAGCAGCGCCTGGCGCTTGCACGTACCTATGCGGTGCGCCCCGAATTTGTCCTGATGGACGAACCGTTTGGAGCGCTGGATGCGCAGACCCGCAGCGCAATGCACGATCTGCTGCTGGATGTGCTGTACGCAGAAGGCAAAACGGTCATGCTGATTACACACTCGGTGGAAGAAGCTCTGTATCTTTCCAATAAGGTGCTGATTATTTCTGCACGCCCCTCGCGCATTCGGGAGGTGATCGACATCCCCTTTGCCTATCCTCGCCATCGATCGCTGCAGGAAACACCGGAATTTATTGCGCTGCGCGCCCGTATCCACAATAGCGTGATGCAGGAATACGCCGCACAGGAAGCATTGGCAAAGGAAAAACGCGTCGCCTAGGCGCACTGGCTGTCCAATACCAAAGGAGGTAGTTGCTATGAAACGTAGAACTTTTATCAAGATGGCGGCCGGCACGGCAGCCGTTGGGTTACATGCGTCACCCGTTTTCGCTCAAAGCAGTACTAAAGTCAAGGTCGGCTATCTGCATACCCTGGCCGTAGATGGCCAGATCTGGCTGGCCGAGGACATGGGTATCTGGAAGAAGAACGGGCTGCAGATGGAGTTCATTCAATTTCAGACCGGCCTGGAGCTGTTTCAGGCCATGAGCGGCGGCAGTATCGACGTACTGAGCACCGGCGCCGTCATGTCCAATTTCCCTGCTCGCGGACAAGGCAAAGTTTTTCTGATGAACGACGTGGAGTTTGCCACGGCGCAGTTGTGGGTGCATCCGGATATGGGGGTAAACTCGATCGCTGATCTCAAAGGCAAGCAGATATCCACCACCACAGGCACGACCGCGCATGTGTTCCTGGACAATGCCCTGCGCAAAAACGGACTGGATCCAAAGAAGGATGTGAAAATCATCAACCAGCGCATGCAGGATGCGGTGACTGCCTTTATTTCCAAAGCGGTGCCAGCCATTGCCTTATGGGTTCCGTTCAACATTCCCATTCGCAACAAAGTGCCTGGCGCAAAAATGCTGGTAGATGCCTCCAAGTTTTACCCTGAAGCGGCCATCATGGGCGGTTGGGCGGCGCGCAACGATTATTATGACAAGAACAAGGACGTACTGGAAAAGATTATCCGCGGCTGGGCCGAGGCCAATGACTATCTGATTGCCAATACCGACAAGGCGCTGGCGGCAATTCAGGCAAAACATTATCCCCAGGTGCCGTTGGCAGACATCAAGGAACAGTATGCGGCCCAGAAGATGTTTACTTCCGCGGAATGGGCCAAGTTGTATGCTGACGGTTCCGTCACCAAATGGCTGCAGCGCGTCAGCGATTTCTTCATTGATTTTGCCAGCATTCCGAACGCCACACCGGCTGCCCAATACTTTGATCCCAAGCTTTATCTGAACGTTATCAAATCATGAGTCAAATGAGTGAACAACGGCCGATACAACATTCCGGCGCCTACGATTATATTGTCGTAGGCGCAGGTTCGGCCGGCTGCGTCCTGGCCAATCGCCTGTCAGCCAACCCTGCCGTTCGTGTGCTGTTGCTCGAAGCGGGTAAACCAAATAAAAACTTCTGGCTTCACCTGCCGGTCGGCTATTTCAAAACCATTTACGATACCCGTTTTTCCCGCCTTTTCGACACTGAGCCGTGTGAAGGCACGGCAGGCAGAAGTATTATCTGGCCGCGCGGGCGTGTGCTGGGCGGGTCCAGTTCCATCAATGGCCTGCTGTATATTCGAGGCCAGCATCAGGACTACGACGACTGGGCCGCCAAGGGCGCCACCGGCTGGGATTATCAGTCGGTATTGCCTTTCTTCAAACGCTCCGAAGGCTACGAACATGGCGAAAGCCAATATCACGGTGGCGATGGCGAACTGGGCGTATCCGATCTGAAGAACGACCATCCTTACTGTCAGGCGTGGCTGGACGCCGGGCAGCAGTTCGGGCTGCCCTTAAACCCAGATTTCAATGGCGCCACCGAATTCGGCGTAGGCGCCTATCAGCTGAGCATGAAAAACGGCTGGCGCTCCAGCGCGGCCACCGCGTTTCTGCGTCCGGTTCAGGCCCGTGCCAACCTCACTGTGCTGACCGACGCGCACCTGACCCGTGTTCTGTTCAACGGTACTACAGCCACTGGGGTGCAGTGGCTGCAACATGGCGCCGTCTATCAGGCACAGGCGGATGCCGAAGTGATTCTGTCGGCCGGCGCCGTGCAGTCTCCGCAAATATTGCAGTTGTCGGGCGTAGGTCCGAAAGCGCTGCTGGAAAAGCATGGCATCCCGGTAGTCTTCGATGCGCCTGAAGTGGGAGAAAATCTGAAAGACCACTACCAGGCGCGCACGATTGTTCGTCTGAAAAAGAAAATGTCGCTCAATAATGACGTGCGCAATCCGCTGAAACTGGCTGCCATGGGCCTGCAATGGGCGTTCAGGCACGCGGGCCCGCTTACCGTGGGCGCGGGACAGGTCGGCGGATTCGCAAAAACACAATACGCGACCGACGATCGCTCAGATATGCAATTTAACGTGATGCCCTTATCGGTAGACAAACCCGGCACCCCGTTGCACGCCTACCCCGGCTTTACCGCCTCGGCCTCGCAGTGCCGACCGGTATCACGAGGCAGGCTGCAGATCCGCAGCGCCGATCCATTGGCCCCGCCCGGTATTGAAACCCGTTATCTGAGCGAAGAGATCGATCGCCAGACGCTGGCCGCCGGGCTGGAAATGTTGCGAGACATCTATAACCAGCCGGCTTTCCGCGATCTGATCGACACCGAAGTGCTACCCGGTAGCGATCGCCAATCGCGTGAAGGCATGATTGCATTCGCACGTGAATGCGGTGGCACGGTTTTTCATGCCGTTGGCTCCTGCCGCATGGGCTCGGACACACTTGCAGTGGTCGACCCCATGCTCAGGGTCCAGGGTGTACAACGTCTGCGGGTAATCGATGCGTCTGTCATGCCCGACATAGTCTCGGCCAATACCAACGCCGCCTCGATCATGATCGGCGAAAAAGGCGCGGATCTGATCCTGAACGCAAAACGCTAGCGCGCCGGCAAAAATCTCAATTGCAATACAAGGATAATCATGCAGGACACCGATAGCCAAAGCACTGGTTACAGCACGCTGGGCAACCGCAAGGATGCCGCTCTGCAATTGCAGCCGATCAAGCTGGCACACGTGGATGCGCTGGTTTTTCGCGCCCCCGTCAGTGAGCCGGTGCAGACCTCTTTTGGCATTATGTACGATCGGCCGGCAGTGCTGGTGCGAATGCAAAGCCACGATGGCCTGGTTGGCTGGGGCGAAATATGGTGCAATTTTCCCAGTGTCGGCGCCGAACATCGCGCCCGTATTCTGCAGTCATGTATTGCACCGATATTGCTTGAGCGCACCTGGGACAACCCCAGGCAGGCATTTCAGACCTTGCACCAGCGCCTGCATGTGCTGGGCATACAGAGCGGCGAGCCAGGCACGCTGGCGCAGGCCATCGCCGGCGCCGACATCGCCCTGTGGGACCTGGCGGCAAGGCAGGTGGGCAAACCGTTGTGGCAGCTATTGGGCGGCACATCAGAGATTGCCGTTTACGCTTCCGGCATCAGCCCCAGCGATCCTGAAAAACTGGCCCAGGCCAAGCAGCAGGAAGGCTATCGCGCCTTCAAACTAAAAGTGGGATTCGGTCGCGATCGCGATATCGGCAACCTGCGCAGCCTGCGCGAGCTGCTGGGACCGGACACGCCTTTGATGGTAGATGCGAACCAGGCCTGGTCTGCGGACGAGGCGCAGCACATGGCCAGGCTTCTTGCACCCTTTGCGCCCGACTGGCTGGAAGAGCCGATGACGGCCGATTCATCGCTGGGCGCCTGGCAGCAACTGGCTGCAGCCAGCGACATTGCCCTTGCCGGCGGCGAGAATATCCGGGGAGAGGCCAATTTCCGCGACATCGTTGATTCCGGCGCTTTCGGCGTGATCCAGCCCGATCTGGGCAAATGGGGCGGCTTCAGTGGCTGCGTACCGGTTGGCCATTATGCCGTCGCCCACCAGCGTCTGTTCTGCCCACACTGGCTGGGCGGCGGCATCGGCCTGGTGGCCTCCATGCATCTGAAAGCCGGTGTCGGCGGACCGGGCTATGTCGAAGTGGATTCCAATCCGAATCCGCTGCGGGACCTGATCGCCGGGCCTTATCTCAAGCCGAATGAAGGCCGGATATCGCTTTCCGATGAACCCGGAATTGGTATCACACCCGACATGGACCAGCTACGACAATTCCAGTTGAAATATTAAGCCGACAGCTGGCAGAATGTCCATCAAAGATTGATCAGCGCTGCTGCCTTGGCATCTACCGGCGCATCTCCCTGCATGACGATAATGCTGTTGGTCGCAGAAGCGTCAGTTGAACCGGCTTTGGCCGGCGTTCTCAACGGTGCGATCATCGTGCCATTGGCATTGCCTTTCTGATCGGTCTGAAAACTGGCTGCCGGCATCTCTTTGCCATTCAGATAGACGCTATACACGGTCTTGGGCTTCAAACGAAACAGATTAACTTCCAGCGCATCAACCAGCCCAAGGTTGCGCAACACGACAAAACCACGTGCGTCCTCTTTGACCGGCTTCAGGGACAGATTGGCCGGATCACTGTTTACCCGTGGCACCAGATTGTCTTTGCCTTCACCTTGCGCGATGACATTTGAAACATATGCCAACGCCTGTGGCGCCTGGCCAACCGGGATACGCGCCACCACTTTACCGACCACTGGATCAATCACGTCCACGGCATCGCCATTTTCCAGACCGACATAAAGGCGACTGCCATCGTCCGAGCGCCATATGCCATGCGGCAGTGCCCCGGTAGGAATGGTCGACACCAGTTTTGCTTCTTTATCTGTCGTATACACCTTCACCGCATTTTCACCACCCACGGTGACATAGGCAAGGGTCTTCCCGTTCACTTCGGCAAAAGCCAGATGATTGGTGATGAAACCGATATCCGTCACACCGGTCACCTCCAGCGTTTTGGTATCAATACGCGTGACCTTGCCTACATCCTTGTGCGTCATCCAGATCTCCCGGAAATCGGGCGTGAACTGCACGAAAGGCGAAAACGGGCTGACCACGTCGATTTTCTTGACAATTTTGTGGGTCTTCACATCAACCACGGACACTTTTGCCGTGAAGCTGGACACCACAAAGGCAAGTTTGCCATCGGGGGCAAACATAACCATGCCCGGTCCCGGGTCGGTCTGGATACGCCGTTTTTCCTTATAGGTTTTAGGATCGATCACCGAGACGTAGTCTTCGCCACGCACCACCACCCACACTTCGCTGCCATCAGCAGTGAAAAAACCTTCGTGCGGCGAGCGGCCCACATAGGTTGTGCCCTTCACGGCGTTGGTCGCCGTATCGATAAAGGTAACGGAATTGGAACCATTAGATACCACAACCAGTGTCTTGTGATCCGGCGAGAAGCCCATGCCATGCACGTTGATCTGCCCCTTGTACAAGGGGGAAAGCAGGTCTGGGCGCGGATTGCCCAGCTTGATCTGGCCAAGCAGGGTATTGGTGGCCGGATCGATCACCGATACGGTATTGCTGTTCTGATCCGCGGTGTATACGCGATCATGCGATGAAGGCAATGCGGCAACGGTACTGCCATAAAAAACGGTGGCCGTCAGCGCAGCAAGTGCAGAGTAGTTTTTCATACTGAATTCGCTTATAAAGTTCGTTGAAAATGTGATAACGGAATGCGCTGCTCGCATCATTCAGAAGTGTTAGCGGCATGTTTCTGCAGAAAAGTCTGCATCACATTGATCTCGTTTTGCTGTTCGGCAATAATGCCCAGCGCCAGATTCCGAAGGCCGGTATCCTTGGAATACAACAACACGGCTTTGGCCATATCCACTGCACCCTGATGATGGGGTATCATCATCGTGACAAAGTCGTGCTCGGCATTGCCGTTCATGGGGGCCTGCAGCATTCCATAATCCATCACCGCCATGGCATCGTTCATTAAAGCGTCAAAGGATTTGGCGGTGCTCGCGACAAAAGCAGGTGGTTTGGCATTGGTCTTTGTTGAACTGGTTTCGGACGAGGCAGATCCATGGTGGGCATGCCCGGCGTGCGCATGGGCAAAGGCGCCCGACAAGCCCAGGCACAGACTTAGGGCGGCAGCGACAGTGCGTGCTCTGGCAGGCAACGCATTAAACTGAATAGGCGACATATCACAGTCCTTAATCATTAGGGGTTTCAAAGCAGGCGTCGGCCTTGCAATATCATCGTTGTGATAGCCAAAGCCTTCAGATGCATCGTAACGATCGGCTCCTGTCAGCAACATGGCTTTTTGATGACATTTTTGTCATGAACCGCTTAAGATAACGTGGTACGATTTTCTGCCCAATCCCGTGGAACCGACCGTGACTATTCTCGTTATTGAAGACGACTCAAAAACCGGTGATTACCTCAGAAAAGGCCTGCTTGAATCGGGCTATGCCGTCGATCTCGCCCGCAATGGCCTGGACGGCTTGCATCTGGCCCAGACACAGAACTATGATCTGGTCATTCTGGATGTGATGCTGCCCGGCAAAGACGGCTGGCAAGTCATGCGCGAGCTGCGGCGCGAGCGCGATGTGCCCGTTATATTCCTGACCGCCCGCGACCAGGTACATGACCGGATTCACGGCCTGCAACTTGGCGCCGACGATTATCTGGTCAAACCGTTTTCATTTACCGAACTGGTCCTGCGCGTTCGTACGCTGTTGCGGCGTGGCGTCGTGCGTGATTCTGAAGTATTTCAATTGGCGGATCTGCAACTGGATCCCTTGCGGCACAAGGTGACCCGCCAGGGCATCAATATCGTTCTGACCAATAAGGAATTCATGCTTTTGCATTTGCTGATCCGACGACAAGGCGAGGCGTTGTCACGCAGTGATATTGCCTCGCAGGTTTGGGATATGAATTTCGATAGCGATACCAATGTGGTCGATGTCGCCATCAAGCGGCTGCGCGCAAAGATTGACGCCCCATTCGATCGCAAGCTGATCCATACCGTGCGCAGCGTCGGCTATATGTTTTCGGAAGAACCCTGATGCCCGGCAAGCCCCGTTCGCTGGCCATCTGGGCTACGCTGTCGTTTGCGGTGATTTCATGCCTGATTGTCTCTGCACTCGGATTCTATCTCTATTCCTCTGCAAGACAGGCACTGGAAGTACGCGCCGACTACACACTGATCGGCCGCGTTGAACGCTTCCGCACCCTATTGCATGACTTGTACAATGTGCGCCAAATGGAGGAGCGCCCGGCAATTTTTGAAAGCATGCTGGGCAACGAAAAGGACGTACGGATCTTCCAGCGCGAAAACGGCACCCCGTTTATTGTCGTCAACCCTGATCGCATGACGCCCCCAGCCATGACGCCGGTGCCTGTCGGCCAGCGGCTGACCATCAACGCGCTGCATGCCGGAGAACGCGCCGACGGCATCAGGGTGCGCTGGGTATCGGCGCTGGCCGACATTGGCGATCAGGGCGGTACGGTGCGAATCACGGCAGCCTATGTCATGACTCAGGAAGCAGGCCTGCTGCATGATTATCTGCTGCGCGTGATCGGCGCCATTGTACTGGCCGTGCTGCTTACCACACTGCTGGGCTATCTTCTACTCAGGCGGGGTTTGCTGTCTTTGACCAGGATGAGCCAGCTTGCAGCACAGATCACACCATCACAATTGACATTACGCTTTCCCGATACGGGCGTGCCCAGCGAACTGCATCAGCTTGCGATTGCTTTTAATGCGATGCTCGATAGACTCCAGGGTGGCTTTGAACATCTGTCTCAGTTCTCAGCCGACCTGGCGCACGAGTTGCGGACACCGGTAAACATCCTGATGGGGCAGACGCAGGTCGCGTTGGGAAGAGCTCGGACAAAAGAAGAATATGAACAGTTGCTGGAGTCCAATCTGGAGGAACTCGATCGTATTGCGCATATCATCGAGAACATTCTATTCCTGTCTCGCGCTGATCACGCCACGATAGCCATCGAACGCGCGCCACTGGCCCTGGCCAGGGAACTGCACAAGATAGCCGAGTACTTTGAAGGGCCCGCTCAGGAGCGGGGCATGCAGCTGCACGTCAGTGCCGATGGCGCCGTGCTGGCCAACACCGTCATGTGGCGTCGCGCCGTCAACAATCTTGTGATCAACGCCATACGCTATGGCAGGCCCGGCACGCCCATACAGCTATCTGCGCATGCTGACCAGTCAGGCTGCACGGTGACGATCGAGAATACGGGCGAACCGGTATCCCAGATCCAGGCCGAGCGCATGTTCGACCGCTTTTATCGTGGTGATCAATCGCGCAATGAATATACCGAATCGAACGGCCTGGGTCTTGCGCTGGTCAAAGCCATCATGGCCCTGCATGGTGGCACCGCAACGGTGCTCGCCATGCCAGATGGACAGATACGCTTCGCACTGCAGTTTCCTGCATTGTCACAAACGTGATTCGATTGCGAGAACTGCACCGGCGGTGCATACCCGACTGCAGGACCTCGTCAGGATACGGCGAGCAGATATTGTGTCGCAGTAACGCCAGCGCCGTGCGGCCGTCGATAGCATAAAGCCGACACAACGACACCAGACAATTGCATGAAGTGACTTGCCGCAGAGCCTGTGCCCCCGCAGGAGGCATCCCGTTAGAACGTGCCGGTATACATACCACCGTCAATCAGCATGTTCTGGCCCGTGATATAACCGGCTTGCTGGCTGCACAAAAAGGCGCACAGGGCGCCGAATTCGTCAGGGTGGCCAAAACGCTTGGCTGGTACGACGGCCTGCTGGGCCTGTCTGATCGTGTCCATGTCCTTGCCTGATTTGGCAGCCGTCACTTTGATGTTGCCTTTCAGGCGATCTGTCGCAAATTTCCCGGGCAGAATATTGTTAATGGTCACGCCCTTTTCCGCGATGCTCGAGCGCGCTACACCGGCAACAAATCCTGTGAGGCCCGAGCGTGCACCGTTGGACAGCCCCAGAATATCAATGGGTGCTTTCACGGCGCTTGAAGTGATATTGACGATACGCCCGAAGCCGCGTGATGCCATACCATCGACGGTGGCCCTGATCAGTTCGATTGGTGTCAGCATATTGGCGTCAATCGCCTTTATCCATGCGTCACGCTCCCATTCACGAAAGTCGCCCGGCGGAGGTCCACCTGCATTGGTAACCACAATATCGAAATCCTTGCCAGGACCGCCTGCGGCACCGAATACCGCCTCGCGTCCTTCGACAGTTGTGATATCGCAGGCAATGGAAATAACTTTTGCCGCAGCAAACCCATCGCGTTTAGCCGCGGTATCGGCCAGAGCAGCCAATTCACTTGCTGCGGCTTGCAGCACCTCGGCGCGCCTTGCATTAATGACCACATTGACGCCGTTATCCACCAGCGCCTTGGCGCATCCAAAACCCAGCCCTTTGCTGGCGCCACAAACCAGGGCCCACTTGCCCGCTATTTCCAGATTCATACCTGCTTCCTTTTCATGCTATTGATATCATTTACGTTATTCAATCTGCACAGGGCAAAAGCGACAGATGTGCAGAGCATGGGAAATCATAAACGAAATAGGCGATCAATACTTGCGTGGCCAGACAGGCCGTAAAGATGAGAAGATCTGGCGTCAAGCAACCATCGGTAACCTGGGCTTTCGACAAACGTAAGCGCCAACCGGCTGTCGTGACAACGCAACCGTGCGCGCACACCACTGGTGCGCTTTGATCTGAATTGTATTCACAGCCGATCAATTTATGATATTTTATGGTGCATGAGCTCGTTGGCGAGCCGATCCGGAACGAACAGGTACGAACCAATATTTAATTAATCGATCAATTATGAAAAAAACAGAGCAGCTTGCAAAAAAAACCTCAGTACGACGGCCCCGAAAAATCAATGGCCCCGGTCGTCCCGAAGGGGCGAGTGTTGTGCGGGACGAAATCCTGGATGCAGCCGAAGTCATCTTTTCAGACAAGGGTTATGCGGGGACGGCATTGCGAGAGATTGCCGACCAGGCAAATGTGACTCAGGCATTGATCAGCTATTATTTCGGTTCCAAATTCGGACTTTTCCAGGCCGTGTTTTTGCGCAGGAGCGAACTGGTCTCGCGGGAACGCCTGGAACGCCTTGAAGCGCTGGAAAGGCAGAAGACTCCTCAAGTTAAGGATATTGTAAGAACGTTTCTGGAGCCGGTGCTGTCGTTGCGAAGTACCTTCCAGGGGCGCGCATTTCTCCGGTTGCAGGCCAGGCTTCATACCGAGCCGTCAGAAATTTCCTACTCGCTTCGGTCCGAGGCCTATGGTGGTTCAACCCAGCGCTATGTTGCAGTACTGAGAAAAGCATTGCCCAAACTGAGTGAACTGGATGCCTGCTGGCGAGTAACCTTCATGATCGGCACCTATTTATATGCGTTTTCCGACACGCACAGGATGCAGGAAATGACGCCCAAAGGACTTTACGATGTCAATGATACGGACGAGTTGATCGACCAGGTAACCCGGTTCATGGTTGGCGGATTGGAGGCACAATAAAGCATCAGCGCTGGCTCTTGCGGTGGCCTTGGGTGGCCACCAACCAGCTAAGCCGCGCGTCAACTGCCCAGCACGGCCTGGCTGCAAAGTGCAAGCGCAGCCAGCCGGTCCATCACCATGGCATATTTCTGCTGCATATCAAACAAACTGGCGTCATGTGGCCCAATGGCGCGATCGCCCACACAATCGGCCACCACTAGCGGTGTGAAACCCATCGACATGGCATCCACAACGCTGGCACGTACGCAACCGCTGGTCACGCAGCCAGCCACCAGCAGCGTGCTCACGCCGCGCTGCGCAAGCCAGGCTGCCAGCATCGTCCCGAAAAACGCGGACGGGACCGTCTTGCGTACGACCAACTCACCTGCTTGCGGCTGCAGCTCGGGCACAATCGCACTGGCATGACTGTTTTCCCGAAGCGTTAGCATCCCTGGCACTTTACGACTGAAAACATTGTGATCCGCGCCATCATCCGCAAACACGATCCGGCTATGGGCGACAGGCCAGCCGCTGCGTCTTGCGTGTTGCAACAGCGGCTGTGTTGAAGCAATTGCATTTGCGATATTGCCACCGCCAAAAACCCCAGGGTCGGCAAATCCATTGACAAAGTCGACGATAAGCAGGCCAAAGGGCGGCGCCAGATCCACATCTGTACCAAAACCCTGGCGCTTGAACACCTGATTTTCCTCGCTCATTACGCGCTCTCCCGCTGCGTCAGCGTGGACTCAACCACCCTGCCATCGGCAACCACCTGCAGATCGTCCAGATAAACATTGCATCGCCTCATCGGCACATCAATATGGCACGCTGTCGTTCGGCTGCCGCCCGCCTCGTTGTTCGGGCCCAGAGAAAACAGAAAATTGCCGCTTACTGCACGGGCATCCATGCCTATGGTCGCCTCTCTGTCGTATAAGCCCAATGTGGACCAGTAGGCACGTTTCTGCAAACCCCATCCAATATGGGAAATGGCGTAGGCTTCAGGATCGGCAAACGATTCTATGTATTCCGATAGCATTTGCGCCTCAACCCCACCAGTTATGCCGGTCACAAACCCGTTTTTTACGGTCAGGGTGATTGTCTCGCCCACATAGGATTTCATTGGCAGCAGAATATCGCCTTTTGATAGCACGATGGTGCCCTGGGTTTCTCCCTCATTGGGCCAGGTAAAGGTAAAGCCGCTAGGCCAATGATCCCAACGACCCGGCGCATCGACAAAGCCATATTCAGATACGCAGGGGTACTGGCCCAGCGGACAGCGCAAATCGGTTCCTGCTGCAGATGTCACGCGCATTTGCCCAGCCTCTTTCAGTAATGCGGCGGCGGCCTGGGTCCGCACATAGTCTTCCTGGGTCGGCTCCATCCGCAAGAGAACCTCCGGCGGCTCCACGGCCAGCAGGATTTTACCGCCTCCTTGCAAAATGTCATGCTGTTCCGGTGAAAACAGCAGCGTCATCAGGTCCAGGACCAGGTCACTTGCCTTTAATGCGGCAATCGCCGGTTTATTGCCGGTAAGCGGCGTCGTGCCAAGATAGGCCAGCGGGTCTCGACTTAACGATTTTTCTGCGTTTACGGGTGGCAGATCCAGGCGGCTGACAATCGCGCCCAACATGGTCGCAGCGGTCAAGGCGCAGCGCAGTGTTTGCGGATGGGTATGATCACTGGTCAGCACAGTAACCGCATCCCCCTTTTTCAGATTTGATAATTTCAGTACATTGATCCACGCCTGGATCAGATCTGTATCGCGCACAGCCATAGTATCTCCCTGTTTCTGCCTTGTAAAATCACGTTCATCAATGGTCCAGAGGATGGCCCAAAAACCCCCCAAAAGCCCGATAAAAACCTGCTTCGTTATCCCAGGGAATCATATGGCCGGCGTCTTTAACCCGCAAGCACTGCATGGACGGCAATAGCTGCCGCAACTGTTCAACCTCGTTATCACGAATGACATCACCCCGCTCCGCTGTCATCAGTAGAACCGGGATATTGATCCGAGCCGCATCGACATGAATGTCATCCGTCTGAAATGCATGAAAGCTTGTCGTGATGGCACGCTCATTGCAGGTATGCAGCCATTGAGCGCGCAGCCGCAGTTGCTCTTCGGTCCAGGTCGGACAGTATTGGCGCATCTGCTCAACGCTTATTCCCCGCTGTGCCTGCCTGATCGAATCCACATACCAGGCAAGGTTTGCCGGATATGGGCGCCGGCCCGGGCCGGAAACCGGTGGGTCCACCGCGACCAAACGCGTCAGTCCTGCGGGCCGCTGTCCCGCCACGCGTATGCCAATACGCCCGCCCATGGAGTGCCCGACGATCGAGTACGTCGGCAGGTTCAGCCCCTGCACGAAGGCAATGACATCGGCTGCCATTGCATCAAGGCTGTAATCCAGCTCGTCATTGGCCTGACTCAACCCCCGGCCTCTAGCATCCAGCACGTAAGTGTCGAAATACCGTCCCAGCCGCTCTGCGACAAAACGCCATGTTTCAACCGGGCTGGTAATACCTGGAATCACGATTACCGGATCACGTTCAGCCCGGCCATCAGTCTGTCCGCCAAAACGCAGATAGTGCTGACGTATGTCATTGGCCCAAACGTGGGCGCCATAAAGATAAGTATTTGTCATCGAATTTGTTTCCTGGTGTTCATGGCAAAGTAAAAGCCTGCTCAGCATCGATCGCGTCGTTGCTGCACCCTCACATTTTTCACACAATTAACAACGCATTTGAATGTGTGCCGACGCATTCTCATGCAACCGTTTCCATCGTGCCGATACGCTCTTTGCAACGGGTCGCGTCGTATTCATAAACCCATTCGGCCTTGATGCCGACAGCGTTGGGATTTTCAGCCTGTTGCTTTTTGAGCGCCTCGTCACGTGCCCGTTGCTCTTCAGGCGAGGACAGATGGTACGTACGGCCGCGCTCGCGTGCTTCAAGCTGAACCCGTGCTGTACGTGCAAGCCGTTCGGCTTCATAGCACCTGAGGGCTGCTTCATGATCTGCCGGAAAGTGAGCAATCATCTCGGCCAGCACGAAAGCATCTTCCAGCGCCATGGCTGCACCCTGTGACAAAAAGGGCAGCATTGGATGCGCCGCGTCCCCAAGCAGCGTCACCCGGCCTTTGGCCCATTGCTTCATGGGATCCCGGTCAAAGAGTCCCCATTTGAAGGTTTGATCAGGATCGGTGCGCTCCAGCAGGTCGATGATGTTCTGATGCCAACCGTCATAGGCAGCCAGTAACTCTTCGCGCGTACTCGGCTCGGTCCACGACTCTGCAACCCAATCTGCACTTTCGTTGACCGCGACAATATTGACAGCGGCTCCTCCCTTGACGTAGTAAGTAACGATATGAGCCTTGGGACCAAACCAGAATGACGCATCCGGGCTCACAAAAGGCAATGGGTGTTGCTCTACCGGCACCAGTGCACGCCAGCACATATGGCCGGTAAAGCTGGCCTGATCCTTGCCCCAGAGCGAATCGCGCACGGCCGAATGAATGCCGTCGGCCCCCACGATAATATCGGCCTCAAAAGTCGAACCATCATCAAAGTGTGCCGTGGCAGAGTCGGCATTCTGCGTGATACCGATGCAGGTCGTGTTGAATGTCACGTGATCCGAGGCAATGTCCTGGCACAAAATGGCATGCAAGTCCGCACGATGTACATGATGAAAATCGGCTCCGAAATTGTCCCGACACATCTGCTGTAAAGGGGTGCGAAACAGCTCACGTGCATCATCCCAGTTGCGCCCCACCATGGCCTTGGGCAAAAACCCGATCTGGTCAAGGTCCGTCTGCAATCCCAGCGCTCTGAGTACTTTGACCGCGTTCGGCGTCATCTGCACGCCGGCGCCAATTTCGCCAAAGGCAGGCGCGCGCTCAAAAACGCATGCCTCTATACCGTGCTGCTGCAAGGCGCGGGCCAGTGCTGCGCCACCAATACCGCCCCCGATGATTCCTACTTTCAAAGTTTTCGACATACATTCCACTCCAGTTTCAACAACATGTGTAATTGACTACACATTATTTATTAAATAACTAATTAATTAATTTAAAAGATGCGGCACTGCCCGCCACATGCCTGATTGGTCAGGCTCCCAAATATGCGCTCAGCAGCTCAGGATCGTCCAACAGGCCCGCCGCTTCCCTTTCGGCAACCACTTTTCCGGTTTCGTATACATAAGCACGTGTAGAGACCGACAGCGCGTTATACACATTCTGCTCAACCAGGACAACGGTCACTCCATGCGTGTTGATTTCTTTGACAAACTCAAAGACCTCCTCAGCCATGCGCGGACTCAACCCAAGACTGGGTTCATCCAATAGCAACAGTGAGGGCTCCGACATCAAGGCGCGGCCGATTGCCAGCATCTGCTGTTCGCCCCCGCTAAGCGTGCCTGCCAGTTGGCGATGTCTTTCCTTGAGGCGGGAAAATCGGTCATACACCAACGCAACGCGCCGCTCCACTTCTGCCTCTTTTTTACACAGATATGCACCCAAAGTCAGGTTTTCGTATACCGTCATGGTCGGCCAAATATGGCGTTCCTCAGGCGACTGGGCGATGCCTCGGGCGACGATGCGGTCGGCAGAAACACCGGCTATATTATTTCCCTGGTAAATAATCTGCCCTTGCGTGGGCTTGAGCAGCCCGGAAATCGCCCGCAACGTTGTGCTTTTCCCGGCGCCGTTGGCACCGATCAGGGCAATAACCTCTCCCTGTTGAACCATCAGATCGACCCCATGCAATGCCTGGGTCTTTCCGTAGCTGACGTGCAGGTTCCGGATCTCAAGCATCGGGTTTGCCGGTGCACACTTATTATCCAGATCAGACGTCTGTGGCAGCGTGACTGCATTCATGATCGTTCCTTTGCGCTTGCGCCCAGATAGGCTTCCACCACTTTCGCGTTTTTCTGCACCTGCTCCGGTGTTCCCTCGGCCAGCTTCTGACCGAAATGCATGACAACCACACGATCGGATACGCTCATGACCAGCCCCATGTTGTGTTCGACGATCAGAATAGATTCGACCAGATCGCCAATCAATTTTCTTAGCACATTGCCGAACTCCCGGGCCTCGTGGCTATTGAGGCCGGCAGCTGGCTCATCCAGCATCAGAATTCTGGGCTTCGCTGCTAATGCCAGCGCCACCTCCAGTAAACGCAATTCGCCGCAGGACAGCTGGGCTGCAGGTACGTTCATGTGCCGCGACAACCCAATCGTATTGACGATGCGCGCTGCACTGTCGCGGATTGCTGCTTCCGTCTGACGTACCTTTGCTGTAGGAAAAAACGTTTTCCACACCGGCTGGCGTGCCTCCATGTAGTGGCCAGTCAGCACGTTCTCAAATACTGAAAGTGTTTTCAGGATATTGGTTTTCTGAAAGCTGCGTACAATGCCTCGGCGCGCCATGCTATATGGCTTTTCACCGGTTACCTCCTGTTCATCAAAGTGAACCGTCCCGGAGGTTGGAGCATAAAAGCCAGTGATCAGATTGAAACATGTCGTTTTGCCGGCGCCATTGGGTCCGATCAAGCCGACAATTTCTCCGCGATTCACATTGAAACTGATGTCCTTGACTGCATGTATACCGCCGAATGACTTGCACAACCCATTGACCTGCAGTACGCCGCTGGGCTGCCCGTTTTGCGCGTGCGTTTGCATCATGCCGATCTCCTTTTCGTACCACTTACAGGCATGCCCACCGGTGTTGCCTGGCACTGCGCCCGTTTTTCACGATGCCGCGTAACAAATCCCATGATTCCATTGGGCATGAATAGCACAATCGCAATAACGATCAGGCCGAACAATGACAATCGCAATTCCTGTGCTTCTCTAAGATACTCTTCAAGAAACGTGACCAGCAGCGCGCCCACCAATGGGCCGATCAGCGTACCCTTGCCACCGATGAGCACCATCGTGATCATGGTGACCATGAACGCAAACCGGAACATCTCCGGCCCTACAAATGAAATGTAATGCGCATAGAACCCCCCTGCAGTACCACTGAGGAAAGCGCCCAGCACCAGCGCCATCATGGAATAGTTCAGCGGACGAATGCCGATGGACTGCGCAACATACCTGTTTTCCCGGACAGCCACCGCAGCGCGCCCGGCATTGGAGTTCACAAAACGGTATGCCAGATATAAGGCAATCGCCAGCAGCAGCCACGCAATACCGTAATAAAAGTGTTTGCCGGCCAGATTGTCTATCTGTGCCAGAAACGCTGGCTGTGGCACCCCGGCAATGCCCATCGGCCCCTTTGTGACTGCGACCCAGTTGTTGGCAATCAGCCGCAATACTTCCGAAAATGATAGGGTAATGATGACGAAAAACGGCCCGTGCAATCGCAATGTGATGGCGCCGATAATTGTTCCCATGACAGCGGCGCACAACCCGGCAGCAGGGATCGTAGCCCACATTGGCCAGCCTGCCTGGGTCGAAAGCAGTGCTGCCGCATACGCTCCGGTCCCCAGAAATGCCGTATGTCCCAGGGAAAACTCACCAACATAGCCCACCACAAGGTTCAGACTTGTTGCCAATACCGCATAGAACATCACAATGATGGCCACATGCAGAATGTATTGATCGTTTATGACAAATGGCAGTACCGCTGCCAGCAGCATGAATGCCGTCAGGCAATTGCGTTGAATCTTCATGCTCTCTCCGCGCGTTTAACAAACAGTCCATAAGGGCGAAACAGCAGGGTCAGAATCACCAGTATGAAACCGATAATATCCACCCACCCTGTGGCAACGTAGCCGCCCCACAATGCTTCGGCAAGGCCCAGCAGCAAGCCGCCCACGATCGCGCCGGCAAAGCTGCCCATGCCCCCAAGAATGACGACCACAAAGGCTTTCATGCTTACCAATCCGCCGATGGACACCTGGGTGGAATAAATGGAGCCAAGCAGCATTCCCGCCATGGCGGCAATCACCGTTCCCATAGCAAACGTACCGGCATAGATACTGGCGGTACGGATCCCTACCAGTTTTGCAGCCATCGGGTCCTGAAACGTCGCCCGCATCGCACGGCCCAGCCGGGTTTTCTGGATAACCAGATACGTGACAATCATCAAAACGATACTGACCGCAACAGCAAACAGGCGTGCCTTGGTCAGCACGATCGGGCCAAGAAAGAGCGGGCCTCCAGCCATGGGTGATTCTATTTTCAGGGGCGCGGTGCCAACCAGAAGCAAGGCGGTATTGGCCAGGAAAATCGAAAGCCCGATAGTCAACAGAATCCCGGGCTCTTCACCCTGGTCGCGTATTCGCTCAATCAGGAATCGGTCAATCAACCAACCGAACGTGCCCAGTACAACTGCGACAAGCAGCAGGCCTGAAAAGAAATCAAGCCCCAGGCGTGTCGTAGCCCACCACCCCATAACGCCGCCGACCATGTACAATTCACCATGCGCAAAATTGACGACACGCATCAAACCCAGAATGAGTGTCAGACCCAGTGCAGACAATGCATAAAATGACCCGATCACCAGCCCGTTGGCGATAAACTGCGGTAACAACTCCATACCGGTTTCCTTATTTTGTTATCCCGAAATAATTACGGCTTCTCGGTACGAGCCTGAGTGACCACATGTGTCTTGCCTCCCTGGATTTGCACCAGTACGGTATCAAAGCCGTAGCCCTCGCCTTTTTCGGTGAACTGGAATCGTCCGTTAGGCGCTGCATAGTCCGTCTTGT
>NZ_JBQEAU010000001.1:96124-96740 GCF_052108595.1 Advenella sp. | reverse complement strand
CTGCTCCGTGGAATTTTCCTTTTCCTTCATGGAAAAAGCCAAGACTTTCGGCAAGCAGAAAGAAAACAGAAAAATGGATTTCATGAGGATGATCTGCGCCTTTTATTGTATGACATCATACAAGTATGTGCGTAGTATGGAATTCAATATTTTGGCTGTCAAGCACTCATTAATTCGGGATATCCCTTGTTTGCAGCAAGCATCGGCGTGGCCATTACCTGGTTGAAAGCCTGCTTACGCCTGGCCCTCACAGCCCTGCAAAGGCACCACATTCGCATCAACCCATGATATTTGGCATATCATGATTATCATGAACATTCCGTAAACCAGCACAAGGCAGAAAAAAACCATGGTTGTGGCTACGAGCACACTCTCGAGCCAACCGTGGCTCGCCTGTCCGACAAAGCTGCCGAATGGCTGGTCAATGCGGTGGCGCATGGCAGCATTCACGTTCACGATGAGCGATCAACCTGCATACCTGACCTACATTGATCGATAGTTTATGCCAAATATGGAATTAGCTAAAATTAATCGGCAATAATATCGCTAATTGTTCCATAAATGGAAATCATAATTCTGTAATAAGTATTTTTCTATCGATATCAGAAGTCCATAA
>NZ_JBQEAU010000001.1:85023-96024 GCF_052108595.1 Advenella sp. | reverse complement strand
TCCGCAACGGATATGGCCTTTTCTTTGTTGACGAAGCTATTTAGGGAGGATTTTTCTGGTTGATTTTTTAAACTTGTCTGATCAGCAACGCTTTGATATCCGCAATTCGGTAAGCGGCATTTGTCTTCATCACCTGGCTGAAGACTTCAATAAATGCCCGTGTGGCTGGCGACCGCAGACGGCGCCCGGGGGAGAGGCTCCAGACGATAGCTTCGGGTAAATTCCAGTCCGGCAAAGCAGACACCAGCATGCCGTTTGCTACAAACAACCTGGCCACGGGCAAGCCGCCGATCCCCATGCCAACTGGCCGGGTGATGCATAGCAGCATCTGTCGCACCCAATGGTTGACCCCTTTTCAGATCTGCCGTACATTGGTCGATAGTTTATGCCAAATATGGAATTAGTTAAAATTAATCGGCAATAATATTGCTTATTGTTCCACTTATGGAAATCATAATTCTGTAATAAGTATTTTTCTATCGATATCAGAAGTCCATAATGAACTCACTGAATCCTGCAGTGCGTCAAAACCGACGCACACTCCCGCAGATTTCTACCGATCATATATGGAGTTAACATCATGAAAAACGTACTTGCTTCCCTTCTCTTTGGTGCCGCTTTTGTTGCCGGTGCCGCCCATGCTGCCGATTTTTCCGAAAGCCAATATCCCTTCCCTGAAAATGCGGTCAGCCCCGTGCAGCAAAATCTGATCGTTGAGCAAAGCAACACCAGCGACTCTTCCTACCCTGCGATTCTTGTACGAAGCACCGATAGCCGTGCTGATGTGCGACGCGATCTGGCTGACTATCAGGCAGAACATCCTGCAGACGAATACATGGGTGACTAAGCCAGGAACGCGCCAGCCTATTGCATCTGGTATAGCGTGAAAAAAAGGCCATATTCCGCAACGGATATGGCCTTTTCTTTGTTGACGAAGCTATTTAGGGAGGATTTTTACGGTTGGCTGGCCAGCAGCGCCTTGATATCTGCAATTCGGTAAGCGGCATTTCTCTTCATCACCTGGCTGAAGACTTCAATAAATGCGCGTGTGGCTGGCGACAGCAGACGGCGCCCGGGGGTGACACACCAGACGATAGCTTCGGGTAAATTCCAGCCCGGCAGAACAGGCACCAGCGTGCCGTTTTCAACAAACGGTCTGGCCATGGGTTCGGGCAAACCGCCGATGCCCATGCTATGGAGCGCCATGGTCCGCTGCAGACCCAGGGAATTTGAACTGAACATGCAAGCCGGCGAGCCTTCCCAAAAATCGGTGCCGCGGCTCAATCGCCAGCGCCGAATGTCGCCCATACTATTCATCAGCATCAATCCACGATGTGTTTTCAGATCCGCCGGCTCCTGGGGCGGGCCATGTTTGCTCATATAGGAAGGACTGGCATACAGGGACGTCACCAGTGTAGCAAGACGGCGGGCGACCAGGCTATTGTCGTCGGGCAAAGAGCTAGCCACACGAATGGCGGCATCAAATCGTTCTGCCAGCAGATCCACCCGTCTGGCCGACAGATCCAGTTCCAGCCGCACATTCGGATGCTGCTCTGAAAACAGAGGCAAAAACTCGGCGAGCGCATGTTCAAAAAAATCGGGAGGAAATGACACCCGCAATGTTCCCTGGGGGGTTGCCTGCCGGTCCCGGGCAAAAGCGATCGTGCATTCTGTTTCATCGACCAGTCGCCGGGCGTGTTCAAGAACTTCACTGCCAAACTCAGTGATCATCAGCTTGCGCGTGCTGCGGGTGATCAGGCGCTCGCCCAGCTCTGTCTCCAATCCGCTGATGCGGCGTGACAGGGTGGACTTAGGCAGGTCGAGTCGGTCGGCTGCGGCGGAAAAACTGCCGGAATCCATGACCTGGGCAAAAAGAATCAGGTCGTTTGCGTTGATTGTCATGACGGTTGCGATTGTTCCAGATAAAGGAAAAAGAGTTCCGAATTTCGGTCTACAGAATCCCTAATATACCCCATACAATAACAGTATCAGTGGTGCAACAGAGGGCGCGCTGCATTCAGTGCACATCCATTGCAAATGCACTTCAAATATAGCCTTCGAAGCACCCTAACCCATTATCAAGGAATAAACAAAATGCTGGAAATCAGAAAAAGTGAAGAACGCGGTGTTGCCGAGCACGGGTGGCTAAGTTCACGCCATTCGTTCTCGTTCGGCGGCTATCATGATCCCGCCCATACCGGATTTGGCCCGTTGCTTGTCATCAACGAGGACCGGGTGCAGCCCGGACGCGGCTTTGGCAAGCATGGTCATCGCGACATGGAAATTATCTCATATGTATTGGAAGGCAAGCTTGCTCACTCCGACAGTATGGGTAACGGTTCGGCCATTGGCTACGGCGACGTGCAGCGCATGAGCGCCGGGACCGGCATCATGCACAGCGAATATAATGATTCGGCCGAGCAACCGGTGCACTTCCTGCAAATATGGATTGAGCCAGACAGAGCCGGTATCGCACCTGGCTATGAAGAGAAAGCCTTCACACCGGCAGAGAAAAAAGGCCGCCTGCGCCTGATCGCTTCCCCCGACGGGGAACAGGGCTCGGTGCTGATCCATCAGAATGCAAGAATATATGCCAGCATCCTGAATGCCGATCCCGCACTGAGCCACGAACTGGCTGACGGGCGCGCCGGGTATGTGCATGTGGCCAAAGGCAGCGTGACTGTCAATGGCCAGCTGCTACAGGCGGGCGATGCGCTGAAGATCACGGATGAAAAATCCGTGGTTCTGGAAAATGGCAGCAACGCCGAAGTACTGATGTTTGATCTGCCTGCGCAATTCTAATGGTCACTGCCGCTGGCCGTTCAAACAGCAGGCACCGCATTCAGTTGCTGCCTGCAGCCTGAACGGCTCCAGACTTATAGACGTATTGCCGCAGTTGCAGGTAATCGCCACGTGATGAAAAGCCACCGATCCGCCAGGAGGAGACAACGGGCCGGATCGGTGGTAAAAACGTAGCAAAACTGATCGTTGCAAATTGATTTTACGCAATTTCGGTCGGCACGATGTGCCAGGACAGGTTCGCCCTCAATGGCTACCGATGAGACAATGCCGAAAGAAGGGGAAATCATCGCGTTTACGTTTGCTTTTAAGTTGGCAGGAAGCTCCCGGACCTTCAATGCTGTCGTACTCATCGGACGATTTCCTTATGGTGATTGATATCATCCATCGATATTTCAATTGTGATAAATTTTGTGTCATAGCGATCACCGCCTGACAAAGTCTACGCAGTGCACTTTGAATAGGGAACGTTTTTTTGCGATAAGCAAAGACACGATTCGCATTAGAGTTTGTGGTCACTTTCAAATGCAGCGTCCCGACTGGGCAGGATGAGCGAATGGCGTTGCTGCAAACGAGAACTCCTCCCGGTCATATTGCGTGCACTGAAAAAATGGTAAAGTGAAGTTGCCGTCTTTTGTATTGATGGCTGCGTATTTCAACTGACATCCGTGCCCGACGACCAGACGAGTTCCCATGAATAGCCGAGACCCTCATTTCGAAAATGAAACCCTGCAGGCAATCCTGACCCGCAAAAGCGTGCGCGGCTTTTTGCCCGATCCGGTTTCCACCGACGACATCCGCACTATTCTGCATGCAGCCGCCCGCGCGCCCAGCGGCAGTAATATTCAGCCCTGGAAAGTCCATGTGGTGACCGGCGCCGCGCGCGCCGCCATTGCGCAGGCCTTGATGCAGGCACACGACAACGGCGAGCCGGAAAAGCGCGAATACCAGTACTACCCGGTAAAATGGCGCGAACCTTATCTGGCAAGACGGCGCGAAACCGGCTGGTCACTGTACAACACGCTGGGCATAACCCGAGAGGACAAGATCGGTATGAAACGCCAGCATGGCCGCAATTTTGCGTTTTTTGATGCGCCGGTTGTCCTGTTCATTACGCTGGACAACGACATGGAGACCGGCAGCTGGATGGACACCGGCATGTTTATCCAGACCATCATGATCGCGGCCAGATCGCTGGGGCTGCATACCTGTCCCCAGGCGGCACTGAGCAACTATCCCGAAATCATTCGCAGCCATCTGCATATCGCGGATGACCAGATCATCGCATGCGGTATTTCGCTGGGCTATGAAGATACCGAACACCCGGCCAATCAGTTTTCCACCAGTCGGATCGAAGTTGACGAATTTACGGTATTTCACGCTGATGGGCAGGAAAGCGCATCATGACCGACGCCCCCCGCCCCCGACAAACGCCGCTGTCCAACAGCCTTCTTTCTTCACTGCTGCCCGTTTTGCAACTGTCCCCACAGTATGCGCGGGCGCATCTGCAACTGGGTGCGGGAAATTTTTTACCGTCCAATCTGCAGGTCAATGAACTGGCTTGCGGCGCCGTCGCTGCAGCCGCATTGTCCGCCGCCGATCTGCGCCAGGCGCAGACCGTGACGGTAGACCCCGCGCAAGTGTCAGTTGCCTTTCGCAATGATCAATTGCAAACAATAGACGGCGAGCACGCTGCGGTCTTCAAGTCTCACTCAGGTTTTTTTCAAACCACAGATGGCTGGGTCAGGTTACATGGCAACTATCCCCATCACCGCCAGCGCCTGCTGGACGCACTTGGCCTGCCCGATGCGTGCCCGCGTGAACAGTTGGCCGATACCCTCAAACAGTGGCGCGCTATTGACGTAGAAGAAACAGTAACCGCAGCCAAAGGCATTGCCGTCAAGGTGCGCGATACTGCGCAATGGCAGCAGTCGGAACAAGCGCAGCAAGCCGCTGGCGTGCCGCTGCTGTCCATAGACAATATCGCGCGGCAAACGCCAATCCCGCCCGGCTCCCAGCAGGGGCGGCCACGGGTGCTGGATCTGACCCGCGTGATTGCCGGACCGGTTGCCACGCGCACACTGGCTTATCTGGGCTGCGATGTGTTGCGGATTGATAATCCGGCCATGCCGGAGCTGCCGGTGCAACATGTGGACACCGGTGCCGATAAACGCTCTGCCCTGCTCGACTTGCGTGAACCCGAAGCATTGCACAGACTGCATGAACTATTGAGCACCGCCGATGTCCTGGTCACAGGCTATCGCCCGCAGGCACTGGCGGCTTTCGGGCTGGACAGCGCAACGCTGGCCCGAACCTACCCCCATCTGATTCACGCGACGCTATCGGCCTGGACGTTTGCAGGTCCATGGAGGGATCGACGCGGCTTTGACAGTATCGTGCAGGCGGCGACCGGCATTGGCATGCTGGAATCTGCGGACGGCGCCACGCCCGGGGCCCTGCCGGCGCAGGCGCTGGATCATGCCACCGGCTATCTGCTGGCGGCCGGCATTTTGCGTGCGCTCAAATGGCGCAGCGAACAGGGTGGCACCTGGCGCGTGCAGGCACATTTGCTGGCGACCGCCAACTGGCTGCTTGCCAGTGGTGCCGCTACCGATAAAGGTATTTCGCTAGCCGATGTGTCACCGTGGCAGTTGCGCCAGCCCAGCCCATCAGGAATCGTTATACAATCGCTTCCTGCCTTTGCCATAGACAGCCACGCCCGTTTTTCACAGGTCGGCGGTCTTTGGGGCAGTGACGATCCGTCCTGGCGGACCGACTAAACGGCTTGATAGCCTCCCTGCGCACCCCACTTCACCAACCTGCCTCATGCAACCTTCAACTTCCGGCACGACGCCACAACACGTGGCCCTGGCCCTGCTCGCGCTGTCCCTGGGCAGCTTTTGTATCGGCACCACTGAATTTGCCAGCATGGGAATATTGCCGCTGATCGTAAGCGATCTGCAGGTCAGCATACCGACTGCCGGTCATGCCATTTCAGCCTATGCCATTGGCGTTGTGACCGGCGCGCCGTTGCTGACCATGGCAGGCGCACGCCTGCATCGGCGACCGTTTCTGCTTCTGCTGTTTTTCATGTTCATTGTGGGCAATGTGCTGTCAGCGCTGGCGCCCTCTATCGAATCGCTGATTGTGGCGCGGTTTCTGACCGGGCTGCCGCATGGTTGCTATTTTGGCGCGGGCGTTGTGGCCGGCGCCCATCTGGTCGGCAAAAGCAAAACCGGCAGGGCTGTGTCGCTGATCCTGCTGGGCCTGACCGTGGCCAATATCATTGGTGCGCCTGCAGCCACCTTTGCCGGACAGGTATTGGGCTGGCGCAATACCTACCTGTTGGTCGCGCTGTTCGGCCTGCTGGCCTTCGGTTGCCTATGGCGCTGGTTACCCAAATCAGATGCGCTAAAGGGCAATCCGGTCAGCCAGGAGCTGCATGGTCTGAAAACACCCCAAGCCTGGTTTCTGCTCCTGATCATCGCCATTGGCACCAGCAGCATTTTTGCCGTTTATACCTATATTGGTCCCATGGTGACCGATGTGGCCCATTTGCCTGCGGCGATGATTCCGGTCGCCCTGATGACCTTTGGCGTCGGCATGACCAGCGGCAACCTGCTGGGCGGCTATCTGGCGGACAAATATCAACAGAAGGGAATCATCATCGGCTTTTGCTGTGTGCTGATTGTGCTGTTTATCCTGGGCCTGACGGCAAGCTCTTCCTGGATGCTGTTGATCTGTATGTTTGGCATTGCGTTCAGCTCCATGCTGGTGGTGCCTTCCATGCAGGTCCAGATCATGCTAAGCGCCCCGCAGGCGCCTACACTGATGGGTGCCTTGACACATGCCGCTTTCAATGCCGCCAATGCACTGGGCGCTTGGCTGGGCGGCATCACCATTACCGCCGGCCTGGGTCTGGTTTCGCCCGTATGGGCGGGCCTGCTGATGACACTGATCGGCCTGGTGATTTTCCTGATGCGAGGCGTTATTTTGCGCAGGCACCAACTGCGCACATAGCCCACTACGATACGCTTGCGCTGACAATTACGCTTGTGATGATAATTACGATGGCGATGATGCTCACGCGGCAGACAGGCGCCCGACGCATTGCCGGGCGCGCTGGCTGATCCGACAAGGATTCTTGGCGGTTTACCAGCCCGCTTCCGTAACCAGCGTCTGCACCATTTGCGTTGCCGGCATCGGCCGGGCCAATGCCGCCGCCTGGCCTGCCCATTGCGCGGCAAAGTCATCATTGCCTTTGGCGCTCGCAGCCGCGTTCAGTGCCTTGGCCGCATCATAGGTCATGGAATAGCCGGGGGTGGGCGGACGGGCGCTGGACGGTTCATCTATATACAGGCGGTTGCGCAAACCACGCGCTGCGCGCCCCGATAGCGTCGTCGTAACACGGGTGTCATAAGCGCGTTCGCTTTGCAACGCCTTGCGGTAGGCGGCATTGGCGGCCGATTCCGGGCACAGCACAAACGCCGTGCCGCATTGCACGCCAGCCGCGCCCAGGGCCAGCGCGGCCTTGATAGCAGCACCGTCCATAATGCCGCCAGCGGCCACCACCGGCAATGCCGATTGTGTTGCCAGCATATGCACCAGGGCAAACGTACCATACTGAGCGTCGCCATTTTCCGGGTCGAATACGCCCCGATGTCCGCCGGCTTCATATCCCTGGGCAATCAGCACATCAATGCCGGCGGCCTCGATCTGGCGGGCCTCTGCGGGCGTGGTTGCGCTGGCCATCAGAAGGATGCCGGCGTTTTTCAACGCGTCAATATATTCCTGCGACGGCAAGCCGAAATGGAAACTGACCACTGCCGGACGGGTTTGCAGCACCAGTTCAAGCATATCCGGGTAATCGGGAAATGGCCTGTAGATGTCCTTCAGTTCTGATGGCGGCGTGGCCCCGAACGCTTCGAACATGGGACGCAAGTGCTCCAGCCACGCCTGGCTGGCCGCCTGGTCCGGCGCGGTCGGCCGATGGCAGAAGAAATTGATGTTTACCGGATTGCGCGTCAGGCGCTGGACTTCGGTGATCATGCTGCGCGCCTGATCCAGCGAGGCGGACGCCAGTCCCAAAGAGCCCAGCGCACCGGCCTCCGATACGGCAGCGGCCAGTGCCGGCGTGGAAACGCCCGCCATAGGTGCCTGGATCAGCGGATATGTTGTATTCAATAATTGGACGAGTGATTTACTCATGACATTCCTTTTTGCGTGACTGCTCGGCCCGGCCGGGCCGAATGCAGCAACAGCACGGGTCAACACATGCAGCGCTTCACGATGTCCGACATCAGGTTTGCCGGCCCATCATACCAAAGCGGCAGGCGGAATTTGCCCTTGTCATACATCGCATTGGGGTTTTGATCGTTGTGTGAAAAACGGCCTGCACGCGTGCAGGCCGTCCATACCATCACTCACCCCTTGATTCAGTACCCCAGAGTGACGCCATCCGGATTACGCGGATCAGAGTAGCCATACATCATATTGTCGCGAATCTGTATGGTTTGCGTGCGGCCCATTGTGGGCTTGACAACGACCTTGTAGCCCTGTTTTTTCAGCAGCTCGATGGTATCGGGACTAAATCCGGGTTCCAGCCGCAGTTCGTCCGGCAGCCATTGGTGATGAAAGCGCGGCAGGGCAGCAGCAACGGCCGGGTTCATGCCAAAATCAATACTGTTGGTGAGCGTCTGCAACACAGTTGTGATAATGCGTGCGCCGCCAGGGCTACCGGTCACCAGCCAGGGCTTGTCGTCCTTGAGCACCATGGTTGGCGTCATGGACGACAGTGGCCGCTTGCCGGGCTCAATGGCATTGGCCTCCCCGCCGATCAGGCCGAAGGCATTAGGCACGCCCGGCTTGGCCGAAAAGTCATCCATCTCATTGTTCAGCAGAACGCCGGTATTGCCGGCTACAATCCCGCTGCCGAAATTCAGATTCAGCGTATAAGTGACTGCGACCGCATTGCCGTCCTTATCTACAACAGAGTAATGGGTAGTCTGGTCGCTTTCATATTTCTGCGGCGCGCCGGGCTTGATATCCCTGGCAGACGTCACTTTTTCTTCGGCCACCAGTTTGGCCAGATCATCAGCATAGGATTTGGCGATCAGGCCTTTTTGCGGGACTTTGACAAAATCGGTATCACCCAGATATTCGGACCGGTCGGCATAAGCGCGCTTCATGGTTTCTGCCATCAGGCGAATGGTTTTGGCGCTGTTGGGGCCCGATTCGTTCAATGGGAAGTGTTCCAGCACATTCAACATCTGAATGATATGGATACCGCCCGAGCTCGGAGGCGGCATGGACACAATCTTGTAGCCGCGATAGTCACCGGTGACTGGCTCACGTTCCACCACTTTGTAGTTGGCCAGGTCCTCTTTGCTAATCAGTCCCTGATGCTTGCCCATTTCCTGGACGATCTGCTCGGCAATGGCGCCCTTGTAAAACGCATCACTGCCCTGTTCTGCGATCATTTTCATGGAATTGGCCAGATCTTTCATGACCAGTTGCTCACCCGCCTTGAGCGGTTCGCCATCCTTGAAGAAAATGGCCTTGGTGTTTTCCCACTTGCCCAGGTTGTCTTTTTCCACAGCCAGCGCTTCGGCCAGCGTCGGGCTGACGGCATATCCCTTTTCCGCAAGGGCAATGGCCGGCTGGATCACCTCTGCCAGCGGCATGGTGCCCCATTTTTTCAGGGCATGCTCCATCCCTTTGACCGTACCCGGTACGCCAACGGCAAAATGGGTATACAGCGATTTATTATTGATGACCTGGCCCTTGTCATCCAGATACATGTCGCGGCCGGCCTTTGACGGGGCCATTTCACGAAAATCAAGCGCGATGGTCTTGCCCGATTTGGCCTCGTGCACCATCATAAAACCGCCACCGCCCAGGTTGCCCGCATTGGGCAATGCCACGGCCAGGGCAAAGCCCACAGCCACCGCCGCATCGACCGCATTACCGCCTTTTTTGAGAATCTCCAGTCCGATCTCCGAGGCCAGGCGCTGCTCGGATGCCACCATACCGTTTTTGGCGCTGACCGGATGGAAAATATCCATGTCGTAGTCATACTTGATGGTAGGCGGCGCCGGCAGGTTGACGGTGCTTGCGGCAGCCGGTGGTTCCTGCGCCGTGACCTGGCCTGCACCCAGCGCCAGCGCAACGCTCAGGCAGGTTGCCGACAGCGCAAGCCGGCTTATTCTTTTGTCGAACAACATGTCTGTACTCCTCGATTTTTTTAGATGTATATCCTGAACAACCTGAGAAAACACCCGTTGCACAGGCTGGGGGCCAATGGATTGAACACGATTGTAAAATCATCCGCAACAAATTGATAGGTGTTGGTGCCGCTGTTTAACCCCTTCTTACAATCTGTTTTATTGCCTGTGCAGATTTGGCGCGGTTTACCAGTCACCACCTTTTTTCACCTGTTCCAGTTGACGGCGATCACGCTTGGTCGGGCGGCCATGCTCAAGACTGAGGGCGGGCTCACCGGCCAGCCTCCGCTGTTCCTGCGCGGCCTCGCGCGCCAGCCGGCTCGCTTCGGTCTCTTCATAAAGCGTGCGCGCAACAGGCGCCGGCCCCCGTATGGCAGATAACGCCAGCACCTGAACCGTGATCGTGGTCTGATCACGTCGGACCGCCACCAGGTCGCCCGGGCTCACTTCACGGGCGGGTTTGATCGGGTGATCGTTGATCAGCACGCGGCCTTTGCCGATTTCAGTGGCCGCCAGCGAACGCGTCTTGTAAAAACGTGCTGCCCAGAGCCATTTATCAATACGTAGTTTTTCCATAGGATGATAGGTAAGCGGTTCTGCCCAAGCGGGCTTAATGCAGGCAAGACTTCGCATCGCATGTCGTTGGGGACGCGACAACATGCCGGACTATTGTAGTCGCATTTGGCAGCGCGCGCGCTGGCGATTGTCGCCTGCGGCCCGGGGTTTTCCTGGCAACTGTCCTGCAGCGCCCGATTGGGTGTAAACTCTTTGCCGACATTCAACTTATTCCCTTAGGTATCATGAGCATCATGAAACGATTCTTTCCCGCGCTTGCAACCTGCGCCGCGCTACTGAGCATCGCTGCCCCCGCCACTGCCGTCGCCGATGATATTGGCTGCGTCAGCACCACCTGGCGTATTGTCAACAATGACAAGGTCTGCGTACAGTCTTTCAACGATCCGCAAATCGAAGGCGTGAC
>NZ_JBQEAU010000001.1:0-85013 GCF_052108595.1 Advenella sp. | reverse complement strand
CATGCCATCTGTCCTACGCCAAAACCGGCGGTGTGTCAGGCGCGCTGGGTTTTGCAGAAAACCCGTCACGTTTCTCGTTGTCGTGCCGCCAGACAGGCCCGCTCAAGGCTGCGCAGCCTGTGCGCAAGGTACAGGAAGATGTGTTTACCCAGCGCATGAGTTTTCTGTTCAAGGGACTCAATGTCTCGCGCCTGGTTGACATCGAAAACAAATCCCTGATCTATCTGGTTGTCAGCGAAAAACTGATTGACGGCTCGCCCTACAACAGCATTTCCGTTGTGCCGCTGATGCCCTGGCGCGATATCGAGCCGGTCATCACATTCAAGTGAGTTCGCCATGACAACAAGCGGATGCAAGGTCGCATTGCATGATTGTTGATGTGCTGTCCAGGCTGGACACGAGGCGCCCATGGTGGTCGCCTTTGCGCGCCTGGCTGCCAGGCCATACACATTGGGACGCGGCCTCCCTGGCAGCAGCGGCCATGAACGCACCCATACCAGTGGCGCCATTGCTCAATGCACTGGCGCCGGCGTCGTGCCCCATCCGATTTACCAGCCAGTCTGCACTGCCTGCGGACATGGCCTATGAGCAGTTCATCGGACAGAACGGCGAGTGTCCGACGCGGGACAATTTGCATGATTTTTTCAACGGCCTGTGCTGGTTCCGGTTTCCCAAGGTAAAAACCCTGTTCAACAGAATCCAGTGCCAGCAGATTTTGCGCCAGGGTGTGGGTCAGCGACGCGGCGTGGTTCGCGATACGATCACCCTGCTGGACGAGGGCGGCCTGTTTCTGCAAGCGCCATCCGCCTTGTGGGACGCAATCGAGCAACGGGATTGGCGTCGCGCGTTTGTCAAGGAACGCGCTTTGTGGCAGCAGACGCATGTTGCCATTGTCGGCCATGCCCTGCTGGAAAAATGCGTAAATCCATACAAGGCAATCACGGCAAATGTGATACGCATCCCGTCGGATACGCCCACCTGTGATATCGACGGGGTAATGGCGCAGACGTTGGAAAACCTCCTGACCGAGGAACAACTGCAGGCCAAGCCACACTGCCCCTTGCCTGTCATGGGCATCCCGGGCTGGGATGCCGCCAGCGAGAATCCGGCTTTCTACGACGACCCGCAGGTATTTCGCCCGCCGCGCCCATAACGCTTCACCAGGGCCTTGGGGCCCATAAAGGTCGTAAAGCCTGTAGGACCCGCCACGCCCGTAAGGCTCCATAAAGGCTCATAAGGCCCGTGCCCCTAGGGCGCAGCGGCCAGCGCCTGCGCAACTGCGTTACCCGCTAAACACACCGTATTGCTGCAGCGCCTTGAACAGCATATAGGCGGCCAGCGCAAACAACAGGCAGGCAAAGACCCTGCGCAGTTTATCTACCGGCAAGGTGTGTGCCATGCGTGCACCTACCGGCGCCAATAACACACTCATGATAACCAGCAATATGAGGGCCGGCCAGTAAACATAGCCCAGCATGCCGTCGCGCACGCCTACTTCGCGGATACCGGACGCTATATAGCCCACGCTATTGGAGAATGCAATGGGAAACCCAAGTGCGGCAGAGGTTGCAACCGCGTTGCGCAGGGGCACATTGCACCAGACCATGAAAGGGACCGACAAAAACCCGCCACCGGCGCCGACCAGACCAGAAATAAATCCGATGCCGGTACCGGCTGCCGTGCGTCCCACCATGCCGGGCAGTTGCCGGGACGGTTTGGGCTTTTTATTGCGCAACATGTTCACGCCCGAATAGCCAACAAACAGCGCAAAAAACAGCGACAACGCAGCGCCATGCAAATAGGCAAATACCGCGCCTCCCGAGAGCAGGCCACCGAGCACGATGCCCGGAGCCAGCGTAAAGACCACCGGCCACAGGACAGCGCCCTGTAGATGGTGGGCTCGCATGCTGGAGATCGATGTAAAGAGGATCATGCCCATGCTGGTCGCGATGGCCGAGTGAACCGCAAGGTCGGGCGACATCAGGGAGGCGCCAAACAACAGGGTCAGAAAGGGCACCAGCACCATGCCGCCGCCCACACCCAGCAAACCGGCCATGAAGCCGCCAAAGGCCCCCAGACACAACAAGGCAATAATGGTCAGCACGCTCATCGGCAGTCTCCTGCGTGAATGCGCATCGGCACAGGGAAAGCGGCAGCAGCAAAAACACGCCCGATAGCGGCGCGGTAGCCCCGCATTATTTCAGGTTTCCGGACAGGAACTGCTGCAGGCGTGGACTACGTGTATTGCCGAAGACCTCATCGGGCGTACCTTCTTCTTCTACCGTACCCTGGTGCAAAAACATGACATGACTGGCCAGGTTGCGGGCAAAGCCCATTTCATGGGTCACCACAATCATGGTCCGCCCTTCTTCGGCCAGTTTCTGCATCACGCGCAGCACCTCTCCGACCAGCTCAGGATCAAGCGCCGACGTGGGCTCGTCAAACAGCATCACCTCAGGTTCCATGGCCAGCGCCCGGGCAATGGCCACGCGCTGCTGCTGACCGCCGGACATCTGGGAGGGATATTGATTTTCCACCGCCGGCGGCAGGCCCACCTTGTTCAGGTATTGTCGTGCGCGCTCGATGGCTTCGGCCTTCGGCACGCCCAGCACATGCATAGGCGCTTCAATTATGTTTTCCAGCGCCGTCATGTGCGCCCACAGGTTGAAGTGCTGGAACACCATGGCCAGCTTGGTGCGAAATACCTGCAAGCGCTTTTCATCGGAGACGCGCAAGCGTCCCCTGGCGTCTTTGCTCACCGTCAGCGCCTGGCCATTGAGCGAGACCGATCCGCTATTGGGCTGTTCAAGAAAATTGATACAGCGCAGGAATGTACTTTTACCGGAGCCACTGGAACCGATCATGGCGATCACGTCACCTGCTTTGGCCTGCAGCGACACGCCTTTCAATACTTCGTTTTGTCCATAAGACTTATAGATGTTCTGAACATCGAGTTTATACATAACGATCCTAGTGTTGGCTGTGACCCAGAAAGCCCAGCGTTCTCTTTTCCAGCCGGCGAAACAGTGCCACGAGAACAAACGAGACACACATATACAAAACGGCTGCCGTACCATAAGCGGCAAACGTCAGATAGGTGGCGGCGTTGGCGTCGCGTGCCACCTTCAGAATATCCGGCACAGTGGCGGTAAAGGCCAGCGACGTGGCATGCAGCATAAGAATGACTTCGTTGCTATAGGCCGGCAACGCCCGACGCAGCGCCGAAGGTAAAATAACTCGCGTATACATTTTATACCGGGACATCCCGAAAGCACGCGCGGCATCCAGTTCGCCATGCGCACTGTTTTTGATGTAACCGGCAAAAATCTCGGTGGTGTAGGCCAGCGTATTGAGCATGAGGGCCAGCACCAGGCAATTGTAGCCGCTCATGAAAAAAGCGTGCAGCAAAGGCGTATCGCGCACCACCTGCAGGCCGATGACGCCGCTGTAAATCAGCAAAATCTGCACATACAAGGGCGTGCCACGAAACACGTAACTGAAGAACCAGATCGGCCAGGCGATCCAGCGATTTTTCGAGACCCGCCCCACCGACATGGGAATGGCCAGCACCAGCCCCAGGACCAGGGAGAGCACCAGCACCCATAGGGTGACCGCCAGCCCGGAAAACGCAGTGCCATCCCAGAACAGCAGCGGCTTCCAATAATCGTTCAGGATGGTAAGAAAATTATTGAGCGACTCGATCATAGCTGCGCCTCTCGCACGCCCACGGAATACTTGCGTTCCAGCAGCCACAGGACAATGTTGGACACGCTGGTGAGCACAAGATAGATGAACCCGGCCACACAAATGAACAGGAACATGGACGAGGTGGCCCGACCGGCACCCTGAGTCACCTGAACCAGGTCAGTAAGCCCGATAATGGAAACCAGGGCCGTGGCCTTGAGCACGACCTGCCAGTTGTTGCCTATGCCCGGCAGCGCAAAGCGCATCATTTGCGGAAACAGCACACGCCGAAACACCTGGCTGCTGCGCATGCCATAGGCGCGCGCCGCTTCCAGCTGGCCGCGTGGCACGGCAAGGAACGCGCCGCGAAAGGTCTCGGCAAAATAGGCGCCGTAGATAAAACCGATGGTAAGCACGCCGGCATAGAAAGGTTCGATTTCAATCACCTGCATGCCCAGCATATCGGTAATTTCATTGAGCCCCATCTGGATACTGAAAAATATTAGCAGCATCAGCACCAGATCGGGCACGCCCCGAATCAACGTCGTGTAGACCTGGGCCATGCCGCGCAACAGCCGGTTGCCGAACAACTTCGCGCTGGCGCCGATCAGGCCCAGCACAAAAGCGACCAGCAGCGACAACAAAGCCAGTTTGATGGTTTCCCAGGTGCCGTGCAGGATCTGGGCGCCATATCCATGCAAAAACATGCTATGGCTTCACGTTTTTCAGGTTGATTTCACCCGGCTTGAAGTACTTCCCGGCAAGTTTGGCAATGGTGCCATCCTGCTGCAATTGACCCAGCGCCGTATCGATGGCCTGCTTGAGCTTACTGTCCGACTTGCGCATGCCGATGGCGATTTCACCCGTCAATGCCTTGTCATCGGTAATGGCCGGGCCCACGAACGCAAAATCGCTGCCGGCGGGTTTGCTCAGAAAACCGCTTTGACCGTTGGGTTTTTCAATAATGGCGGCGTCGATCCGGCCGGCAGCCAGATCGGCGAAGGTTTGGTTCTGGTCCTGATAGGAGATTATCTGCACGCCGTTGCTACCCCATTTCTGTTTGGCATAGGTTTCCTGGGTGCTGCCCTGCAGCGCGCCAACCCGTTTGCCCTTCAGGGAATCGACGGTCGGCAACAGCCCGCTATCCTTGCGGGCCATCAAGTGGGTGGGGATCCCATAAATGGGTTGACTGAAGGAGAGGATTTTTTCCCGTTGCGGCGTAATTTGCATGCTTGAGTGGATCAGCGTGATTTTGCGTGCGGCCAGAGCTGGAATCAGGCTGTCGAAAGACTGTTCCACCCAGGTGCATTTGGCCTGCATTTTCTTGCAAATCTCGGTCATGACATCAGCATCAAACCCCTCGATCTCCCCTTTTGCATTTCTGTATTCGAACGGCGCATAGCCGGGCTCAATGCCCACCTTCAGTTCTTTCCAATCGCTGGCCAGCGCGGTGGCGCCAAAACCGGCAGACAGCCCCACCGTAACGGCAAGCAGCCAATTTTTCACATTCATCATCTTCTCACTTCAAAAATTTGTCTTACCACGAAAGCCGTGCGGGGGCGGTGATCAATCGCCACGGCCTGCACCCGCGCTTGCTGAAGTCGAAATAGTACTGATTTGTGAACCGTCTGACCACTAGGGATCACCTCTAGCGCGAATTTTGTCCGGATCGAATTGCCCCGGGCGGTAGCTCAAAGGCCATTTACGATCGCCTGTTATTCTTTATAATGCTATCTTTTGACCCTTGGCCTACGTTGGATTTTCTTATGATCACACCCTTTCCCAAGCCTCTTGCGCCTATTCAGCTTGAAGGGCACGGCCTCGTGCTGCAACCCATGCGTCTTGCCCATGCAGAGGGCCTGCGCAACGCGGCGGCCGACGGGCAACTATGGAATCTGACGTTCACATCGGTTCCAGACCCGGGCCAGGAGGCGGCGTATATCGAAGCGGCGCTCAAGGGACAGCAGGAAGGTCATATGCTGCCGTTCGTGGTGCTGGATGCCAAATCTCGCAAAATTATCGGCACCACCCGCTACCACGACATTGTGCCCGAGATCGCCCGGCTTGAAATCGGCTACACCTGGTACGGTCAATCCTGGCAGCGCACGCATGTGAATACTGTCTGCAAATATCTCATGCTGTTTTATGCGTTCGAATCGCTCAAGGCCAATGTAGTCGGCTGGCGTACCGACAATCTGAACCAGCGCTCCCAGAATGCCATTGAGCGCCTGGGCGCCAAAAAAGATGGCGTGCTGCGCGGCCACGCCCTGCGTCGTGATGGTACGGTTCGCGACACCCATATGTACAGCGTGACGCAAGAGGAATGGCCGGCCATCAAACACCAGCTCAAGGAAAAACTGCCCAAGTAAACCCCTGATCCCGAAGTCCCGCTAGCGGCGCCTGCGCGCCGCATCCAATGCCTCTTTTTTTGCAGTTTCCATGACTTCTTTGCTGCTCTCCCTGTTGCCCATCGCTGCCTGGCTGCTGGCCGGCTACATTGTTGGCTATCTGCTATCTGCCCGTGCCGTGTCGGTGCTGTCCCGCGCCATCACCCCATTCGTCTGGATCATGCTGTTTGCCATCGGCTATCGCTTCGGACAGCAATTGTCAGTCATGCATCAAGTACTGCTTATTCTGCAAACCGCGGTACTTTATTCGGTGGGCATTACGCTGTTGTGTTCTCTGGCGCTGCTGGTGCTGTTTCGCCCCGGCACCCGTGCACAGACGGGGCAGCATGACCTGGGCATCATGCACGTCATTCGAGAATGCGGTATTGCGCTGGCATTCTTGCTGGTCGGCCTTGGACTGGCGACGCTCGCGACCCGTTGGGCCATTTCTGTCCCCGTACCGGGCTCTGAGTTTTTTCTGTACGCTCTGCTGTTTCTGATTGGCGCCGATCTGGCGCATACGCCCTTGCAGCGCAATGCCATCCGTCCGGCGATGTTCACGTTGCCGTTGGTGGTCATTATTGTCTCCCTGCTGGCGGGCGCCCTCATCGCCTGGGCCACCAACACAGACATCCGGCACGGCCTGCTGCTTGGCAGCGGATTTGGCTGGTTCTCGCTCTCGGGCGTGCTCGTTACCGCCAGACTTGGCGAATTTTACGGTGCGACAGCCTTGCTCACAGACCTGTTCCGTGAGTTGCTTGCCATTGTCGTGCTGTTCTTTGCCGGAGCCCGCTATCCCATGGCAGGCATCGGCGCTGCCGGCGCAACCGCCATGGACACCACGCTGCCTATTGTTCGCAAAACTGCCGGCAATCCTTTCTTGGTAACGGCCATCTTTTCCGGCGTCGTGCTCAGCCTTGTCGCACCCTTCCTGCTTAGCTACGTGCTTTCATTGTTTGACTGAATATGCTATAATTGTTGTTAATTAATGATTAAATTCGCTTAATTTACGCTAATTGAAGGTTATTGTTAATTAAAAGCTATTTTGTAGCTTTGGCTATTTTATCGTTTTTTGTTTTTGTGCCATTTGGCTTTTCTCGGCCCGGACGTGTCCGCAGTCAGCCAGATATATCAGGTCTGATAAAAACACCTGAAAATACTGACAAGCAAGTACCCCTTATAAGCAAGTTCCCGATAAGCCGGACACGCCAGCGCTTAACAAGCGCCATGACGGCACGTGCAGACACGTACCTGTCACCTGGGGCAAGACGCGCCCTTTTCAACTTCGTGCAGCGGCTATTACGCTTGCGTGGCTTCGCTATGGCACCACATATCGCAGGTATCAGGCATCCGGCATCTAGTCATCGCCAAAGCGCAAAACTGTAGCCCTTGCATCCTGCAATAGTGTTTAGTTTTAACTATCAACTATATAAAAATAATAAATTTTACTAATTACGATCCATTGCGTACAATGGATACATCTGATGAAACATCGCTGTGTTATCAATAAGGCTTGGCAGCCACCAGCTTGCTTTCATCTACTGTTTGTTTCACTCAATAAGGAATCCAATATGTTGCAGAATAAAGAAGGCCAACGCGTTCCATCCGTTACATTTCCCGTGCGTTCTGGAGACGACTGGAAAAAAGTGTCTACCGACGACATTTTCAAGGGCAAAACCGTTGTTGTCTTTTCACTGCCTGGCGCATTCACCCCAACGTGCTCGTCCACGCACCTGCCACGCTATAACGAACTGGCCAAAGCGTTCAAAGAACGCGGTGTTGACGAAATCGTCTGCGTATCTGTAAACGACACTTTCGTTATGAACGAATGGAAAGCACAGCAGGAAGCCGACAATATCACGGTAATCCCTGATGGCAACTGCGAATTCACAGAAGGCATGGGCATGCTGGTAGACAAAGCCGACCTGGGCTTTGGCAAACGTTCATGGCGCTATTCCATGCTGGTCAAAGACGGTGTCGTTGAAAAAATGTTCATCGAGCCTGAAAAAGAAGGCGATCCGTTTGAAGTGTCTGATGCCGATACGATGATTCGCTATATCGATAAAGACTACCAGGACAAACCGTCCATTGTCATGTTCACCAAGCCTGGTTGCGGCTATTGCGCCAAAGCCAAAGCACTGCTGAAAGAAAAAGACCTGCCCTTTGAAGAAGTGGTTCTGGGCAAGGACGCCAGCACCGTAGCCATTCGCGCGATCACCGGCAAAACCAGCACACCACAGGTTTTCATTGGCGGTCAATATATCGGCGGCAGCGACGAACTGGCAGCACATTTCGCCGGCAAGTAATGCGGATGTTGCAGTGGCAACAGCAGGTCTCGCAGCCAGGTCAGTAACCTGAAGCGGCGATCTGCCCGGGTCTGCCGGAACCATTCCGGCAGACAGCAACTGCGCTGTCCAACGGCATGTTATTGCAACCTCGATAACGCAATCACAAAGCCGATAGATCGGCAGCGAGCACACCTGGGTGATGCCGCTGCTTTTTTTTCGCCCGCAAACCGGTAGAATCAGAGCTGGTTGCGTCAAAAACACCAATATCAGGGATCGAATATGAAATCAATCAACGCCGATGTCCTTATCCTGGGCGGTGGCACGGCCGGCATGAGCGCATTTCGCGCCGCCCGCAAATCCACAGACAATGTATACCTGGTAGAAGACCACAAGTTTGGCACCACCTGCGCACGCGTGGGCTGCATGCCTTCAAAATTGCTTGTTGCCGCCGCCGACGCTGCCCATCATGTGCGCACGGCCGATCAGTTCGGCGTGCATCCCGATGGCGCCCTGCGCATCGATGGCCGCCAGGTGATGGAAAGAGTGCGTGCCGAACGCGACCGGTTCGTCGGTTTTGTGCTGGAAGACGTGGAAGCGTTTCCCGCCACCCACCGGATTCTTGGCCGTGCACGCTTCAAAAATGAACATGTGGTCGTGGTCGATGACCATACCGAAATTACTGCGCAGCGTATCGTGATTGCTACCGGATCGCGTCCTTTTATCATACCTGCCTGGCAGTCGCTGGGTGAGCGCCTGATTGTCAACGATAATGTCTTTGACTGGGAAACCCTGCCTGCCAGCGTGGCTGTATTTGGCGCCGGCGTGATCGGCCTGGAAATCGGCCAGGCCCTGCATCGACTGGGTGTAAAGGTATCTGTGTTTGGCAAGGACAATGCGCTGGGTGGGATTACCGATCCGGTTGTGTTGGAAAACGCGCTGGACATTTTCGGCAAGGAAATGGATCTGCATCTGGATGCAGACACGCAGGTCAGCCTGTTGCCCAGCGGCAAGGGCGTAAAAATTGACTATGCTGAAAACGGCACAAGCGGCTCGGTCACGGTCGATTTCCTGCTTGCTGCCACCGGTCGCAAGCCCAATGTAGAAGACCTGGGCCTGGATAACCTGAACATTGACCTGGATGCGCGCGGTGTGCCAAAGGCCGACCCTTACACCATGCAAACCAGCGTGGCGCATATTTTCATCGCAGGAGATGCGTCCAACCAGCTGCCACTGCTGCACGAAGCGTCCGACCAGGGGCTTATCGCAGGCAAGAACGCCGGCACGTTCCCAACCGTTACAGAAGGCCTGCGCCGTTCTCCGATCAGCGTGGTATTCAGTGATCCGCAAATTGCCAGTATCGGCGTGCGTTTCAAGGACGTCACCAGCCAGTTTGATAATTGTGGCTGTTACGCGGTCGGGGAAGTCTCTTTCAGCAATCAGGGCCGCAGTCGTGTCATGGGTGTCAACAAGGGACATCTGCGCATTTATGCAGAGCATGGCAGTGGGCGCTTGCTGGGCGCTGAAATGGTCGGACCGGCAGCAGAACACCTGGCGCACCTGCTGGCCTGGGCTCATCAGCAAAAGATGACTGTCGCACAGATGCTGGATATGCCGTTTTATCATCCTGTCATTGAAGAGGGTGTTCGCACCGCATTGCGTGATCTGAGCAAGCAATTGCGTCTGGCAGAGGATCTGGCTGGCGAATGTGCCGAATGCCCCGGACAATAATGAGCGTGTCGTGGGCAATGACCATTGCACCATAAGGACTTATTGAAGGACTGGTAAGAATCCTTAGGACCCATAAACGCATGCCGGCATGCTATCGGTACTGCTTATCCGGCACCGGCAAACAGGGGCAGCGCAACAATACGCGCCCCTGTTTTTTTTTGCGTAGGCACAAGCCCTCTTCGGCCCCCTACGCTGGGCCCTGTGGTCGGCAACCACGGCGCAGCAAGGATAGAACCTCAGCACTACTGCGCCATCGCGGATTATCGCAGAGGGCTGGAGTAGCAATTAGGCCGGCCTTATAGCGATAATGGACCAATGAATTAATGGACTAATCGCACAACGCAGCAATAGACTAAGAGAACAACATGCCAATTGCCCCCTGACCGTCGCGCTGACGGAAACGCGTATTCCCTTTTCATATTCTGCTTATTTATTGAACGTGTGACCAATACTCACACCGGCATCAAAGATCCAGCCCCCAGGCATGCTCGATCTGCACCCGCACGGTCTGCCCATGCTCAAGCAGGCGGGCGTGGTAAAAAGTCACGGACTGGCCATCGGCCAGATTGGCGATATATTGGTAGCGCTCGCCCTTATAGACCCGATGCCGTACGGTTACGTCGATGCCATCATCGACAACCATGACATGTTCGGGTCGCACCAGCATGGCGCCGCGATGCATTGCCCCACTATTGGACAACAGGCTGAGAATGTCGTCGCTTCTCAGGTTTTTACCATGCACATGGCTGGGCACATCCAGCACCGCTCCCTGGCCGATAAAGGTGGCGATCCAGCGCGAGGCGGGACGGCGATACAGATTTTCCGGCGTGTCCCACTGCTCAAGACGGCCGTGGTTCATAACGGCAATCCGATCGGCCATCGCCATGGCTTCGGCCTGATCATGCGTCACATAAATGAATGTTGCCCCGGTGCGCGCATGGAAGTCGCGAAAGGTGGTTTCCATTGAGGCACGCAAATGCACATCCAGATTGGCCAGCGGCTCGTCCAGCAGGACTACGTCGGGATGGGAGATCAGACAGCGCGCCAAAGCGACACGCTGGCGCTGGCCGCCACTCAAGGCCTGGGGAAAGCGATCGGCCAAATGGCCCAGATTGACGGTTTCAAGCGCGGCAAATACCTGGTCACGATAAGGCTGGCCCCGGAGTCCACGCAGCGACAATGCATATCCTGCATTGTCCAGCACGGTCTTGTGAGGCCACAGCGCATACGACTGAAACACCATACTCATATTGCGCTGCTCCGGCGCGATATGCTGATCCGGTGAAGCCAGCAGCCTGTCATTGAGCACAATACGCCCCTGATCAAGCTGCTCAAAACCGGCAATCATTCTCAGGGTCGTGGTTTTGCCGCAGCCACTGGGGCCAAGCAGCGCTACAAACTGTCCTTTCTCGATGGCAAGACTGATGTCGTCGACGACCGCATGCTCGCCATAGCGTTTGCTAATATTTTCCAGGGTCAGTTGCGCCATGGAATCACTCCTTGTGGAACACGTCTGCCCAGGGCGTTCAGGCAGAGCATCAGAATCAGCACCATGAGCACAATCAGCACCGACACAGCTGAGGACAGCACCGTTTCACCGCCATCATCCAGATTGAACACCAGTACACCCAGGGTTTCGTTGCCGGCACTCCACAACAGGGCCGATACCGTAAGCTCATTGACTGCAATCAAAAAGACCAGCAGCATGCCAGCGAATGCCGCGGGAGCCAGTAGCGGGAAAACGATATCACGCAGTCGGCGCATCGGCCCGGCCCCGCAAAGTTGCGCCGCTTCTTCAAGCGCAGGATCCAGTTGCTGCATGCTGCTCTGTATCGGTTTGAGACACACCGTCATGAAGCGGGACAGATAGGCAAACAGAATCAGCCCCAACGTGCCATACAGCGTCACCTGAATCAGCGGCAGCGGGCGGGCAAAAAGCAGAATACACGCCACTGCCAGCACCACACCAGGAATGGCATAGGGAATATCGATAAGCCCCTGTAAAAGAGCGTTGCTGCGCGAAGGAAAGCGCACAAACAGATAGGCAAGGGGCAGGCAGATGCAGGCCAGGATCAGCGAGGCAGAGCCGGCCAGCAGGATGCTATTGCTGAAGGCCCGAAAGGTCACGCTCTGATGGAAAAGTATCTGCCAGTAGGCCTGCAGACTGACGGTATCCAGCGACAGCGGAATCCCCATGGCCGCAACCAGTGAACTGGAAATCAAGGCGATCAGCGGCACCACGACGATGGCCAGCACCAGCAAAAACAGCGCCAGCTCTGCCAGCCTGCGCCGTGCCCCGAGAGAAAACGCGAGCGGGCTGCCTGGCATGCCGGTCAGCGGCATACGTGAGGAAAAATGCTGCTGCGCGACCACGCCCACCAGCGCAATCACGCCAATGATCACCGACAGGCTGGACACGTCGGCCAGCATATCGGGTCCGAAATCGGCCATTTTCTGGTAGATCAACGTGGGCAATACGTAATAGGACACCGGGATGCCCAGCATTGCCGGAATCCCGAAGTTACCCAGGGCGGAGACAAAGGCGATGGCTGTGTCGGCAAGCAGACCGTTGCGGCACAGTGGCAGGATCATATCGCGGACCACATCACGTTGCGAGGCGCCGGCCAGACGGGCCGCTTCGATCAATTCCTTGGGCAGGGCAATCAGGCTCCCACGAACCGCCAAATAGACCAGGGGCGCATGCTGGATTCCCATGAGCATGGAAATACCCCACCAGGAACGCAGATGTTGCGGACTGCCCAGCGGCGGAGCCAGATGAAGCATTTGCAGCAGCGCACTACCCGGTCCACTTAACTGCAACCAGCTCAGGGCGGTTACCTGTGGCGGGATCATCATGGGCAGCATGATCATAAACACCCAGAAACCTTTGGCGCGGATGTCGGTGAGCACCACCAGCAACGCCAGTGTGGTACCCAGCAGCACAGAGAGCAAAGTGGCCAGGCCGGCAGTCAGCAGGCTGTTGCCGGTCGCCCGCCAGGTTGATGCGCTGCGCAGCATGGACCACATGGCCCCGCCGTCGTCCCCGGGCAGATCGGTCATTGCCATGATCAGCAGCCGCGCCGGTGGCAGCAAGGCCAGCGCCAGCACCAGACACAGCAGCACTGGCGTCAAAATCGATGCCGGGTTTCTGCCAAACGGCCGCCAAAAGGAAAGAGATGTCGCCATAATGAAATTCAGGTTTGTGGTCTGGCTTGCCCGACCGCCTGATTTCGAATCGTGTTGTGTTCAAACATATCGGGATACATCGCCGGGGCGGGTTTATGTCGACCCTGATGGGGCCGCGGGGTCCACGCGCCGGCAAGCGCCTGCGCCATTGTACCTGCAGCCCTGCGATTGGAAGCATAGTTGGCAAGCGTCACATTGCAACGTTGCCCTGCGCTACCCGGGCATGCGCGGACAGCATGTTTGCGGGCACTATCGCACAATGCGCTCAACCGCCATAGGTATTGCTGAGTTTTTCCTTGTTCGCACCCGCATTCTGTAGTGCTGCAGCGGCATCAAATGGCAGCAGTTTGATTTGGTCGCGTGGTGGAAAGCCCGGGGGGTTTTTCATGCCATTGCGGCCTGGAATATAGCCCTGCTGCAGCACCAGTTCCTGGCCTTGCTGCGACAGCAGGAAATCAACGAATTTTTTTGCAGCGTCGGGATTTTTTGCCGACTTCATGATGGCAACAGGCTCGGTCACCAGGCTCACCCCTTCGACAGGAAAGACAAAGTCAATCGGCGCGCCCTTCGCCTTTTCACGGATTGCCATGTAGTCGACCAAAATACCATAGGGCTTGCCGCCAGACGTAATATCGGTCAGCACCCCGCCATTGCCTTTTTGTGAAGCCACACCATTGGCCTTCAGATCCTCATAGTACTTCCACCCAAAATCAGGATTGCTGGTCAGGGCCGACAGATGAATCATGGCTGCGCCCGAATACAGGGGGCTGGGCATGGACACCTGGTTTTTATAGTCAGGCTTGACCAGGTCGTTCCATGATTGGGGTTTTTGCGCGGCCTTGGTGTTATAGGCAATGCCGGACGTAATCAATTTGGTGCCATGGTAATAGCCACTGTTGTCATACAGCGCAGGGTCATATTGCGCGCTTTCCGGCGATTTATAAGCCAGCAGCTGGTCTTCTTTTTTCAATTGTTCCAGGGTCACGCTGTCGGCAATCAGCAACACATCGGGCTTTGCAACACCCGCGTTCATTTCCGCACGCAATTTGGTCATCAGTTTTGTCGTTCCGTCGCGGACCCATTCTACCGTGGTATCCGGGTGCGCTTTCTGGAATGCGTCAACAGTCATCTGCGCATCGGTTGCCGGCTGGCTTGTATACAGGACCAGCGTATCGGCGGCAGCGACACCGGAAAACGCCAACAGCGCGGCTGCAATTGAGTTTACTGCGACCTTCATGAAGACCTCATTTTATAAGCGGTAGAATTGAACGATAGTAAAAACTTTATATTTCATGATTGTGACATTCCGAATAATACCTTGGTAAACCGGCACTGCGTGAAAAGAACGGATGCAACGCCCGACACAGCCGGCAGCAACGGGACATTTTTTTCCGGTTTACAGCGAACCGATTAATCCATAACATGGAGCCTGTTTTTCCTGCGGCAGCCCGCTTCGGACTCGCCCACACATCGTTCACTGACAGGTCACACCATGCCACGCCACGCCACGGTCAACCCGCAAAGACGCACACGGCTGATACAGGTGCTCGCGTTTGCATTGAGCGCGGCCTGCGGCAAACTCCATGCCGCTGCCACCAGCGCCCGCGGCGGCTCGGCCGACGCAACAACAAAAGCACCAACACCGACCGATGCACCGCCATCCCCTGCCGCCGCGAACACAAGCACCCCTTTGCCGCCGCCGGCCGAGCCGGCGCCGCTACCCGCAAGCCTGGCCTGGAAAGACGCCGACAGCCTGCTTGTTCATAACCCGCATGCCATTGAAACGCGCCGCGCGGTGCTTGGTCGCCAGTTAATTACCCCGACGCAGTGCCTGTTTGTCCGCGACAACGCCCTGCCTCCGCCTGCGCGGCTGTTGGCCGAGGCTGGGCAATGGCCCGTCGCCTTCGACGGGGTCGCCCAGCCTGACGCCTACACATTGGCCGAGTTGCAGGCAATGCCCACCCGAACGGTGGCCACGGTGCTGCAGTGTGCCGAAAACGGCCGCGCCCTGCAAAGCAGGCCGGCCATTGGCACGCAATGGCAGACGGGCGGCGCCGCCTGTGTGATCTGGACGGGCGTGCCATTGACAACAGTCATACATGAGCTAGGGGGCGTTGTCCCCGGCAGCCGTTTTCTCACCGCCAGAGGGGCCGATAGCCTGCCCGATGGCATTGCCTCGGACTTCACCCGGGTTGAACGTTCGGTCCCGTTATCCGCACTCGAACACGCCCTGCTGGCCTGGACCCTCAATGGCGCGCCCATTCCCCTGGCGCATGGCGGCCCGCTGCGTCTCGTATTGCCGGGCTATGCCGGCATCAATTACATCAAGTATGTCAGGCGCATCGCCTTCACCACCGAAGAATCCAGCGCCCACATCCAGACAGCCGATTTCCGGGTGCCGCTGCGACCGGGCGAACCACGCCTTACCATCCCTGCCTGGAGACTTCCAGTCAAATCCTGGATCACCGAGCCCCTGGGCTCGGACGAACCGGTCAAAGCAGGCACCGTGCCAATCCGTGGAGTGGCCATGGGAGGCGCTTCAGCCGTGACCCGAATCGAGGTGACCGCCGACGGCGGCGCCACCTGGCACCCCGCCCAGTTTACCGGGAGCGATTTGGGCCCATTCGCCTGGCGCCTGTTCGAGATTTCGCTTAGCCTGCCACCCGGCCCCATCGAACTGGCCTGCCGCGCCACCAATGCCGCCGGACAACAGCAGCCCGACTTCACCACCGACAATACGGGGTATTTCGTCAATGGCTGGCGCGAGCATCACGTGGCCATAACTATCGCGCCTGCCGGATAAAACGCCGCTGCGGCTTGCAAGCCGCCTATGTGGTGGCGCATAATCGGTCCTGCTTCCCTCCTCTTACCGTTACCCGGAATTTCCATGCCTTTGCGTCACTGGCTTGCTGCCCTTCTTGTTGTCCTCCTGTGGGGGCTCAACTTCGTGGTGATCAAGTTTGGTGTCGATGAATTTCCTCCTTTGCTGCTGGGCGCCTTGCGTTTTGCCATGGTCGCCTTCCCCGCCATTCTGTTTATCCCCCGACCAGTCATTCCACTGCGATTGCTGCTGCTTTTCGGCCTGACGCTATGCTTCGGACAATTTGCCTTTCTGTTCAGCGCCATTGCAATGGGCATGCCGGCGGGCCTGGCCTCGCTGGTGCTGCAGTCGCAGGCATTCTTTTCTGTCTTGATCGCAGCGCTACTGTTGAATGAAAAAGTACGGCTGCACAGTATTATTGCCATGGCCGTGGCCGCCATCGGTCTGGCCGTTATTGAAATGGGCGCTGACAGTGCCCAGCCGGTGCCGCTGTTTGCGTTCTTTCTTACCTTGTGTGCGGCATTCAGCTGGGGTTGCGGCAATATCGTCATAAAAAAGGCCGGCCCAGCGGTCAATATGTTCAGTCTGCTGACCTGGGGCGCCGTATTTCCTGTCTTTCCTTTTCTGCTGGCCTCCTTGTGGTTCGAAGGTCCCCAGGCGATGACCCACAGTCTGACCAATCTGTCGTGGACCGGCGTCGGCTCGGTCATGTACCTGGCCTATGCGGCCTCATTCGTTGGCTACTACTTATGGGGGCGCCTGCTGGCGCACCACCCGGTCAGCCTGGTGACCCCAATGTCATTGATGATTCCCGTGGTCGGTCTGCTGTCGGCTGAACTGGTCTTGCACGAAAAACTGTCGCTGGTGCAATGGCTTGGCAGCGCCGTGGTTGTCATGGGGTTGGCCATCAATATTTTCGGTGGCAAACTGTCTCGCGTACGGGCAGGTAAGGCGCCGCAAAAAAAGGATATTCGTGTACGTACAGCAACAGACAAAGGCAGATAAACCACGAAATCGCCGGTGCGTTTCAAAATAAAAGTCAATAGTCACACAGGGAACGCGCATAGCCGGTATGCTTTAAGGACAGACTGCGGCAGCGATCGCTTTACTAATATATGGAAACATTTTCCATTTGTGCGGAAGTAATCCTTCCTATATGATCTGATCGTTACATGCAGTCGGTAAATCCACTCATTTCAGGAGTAAAAGAATATGTCGATTATCATTACTATCGTGATTGGTTTTATTATTGGCTTGATCGCTCGCGCCGTGATGCCGGGCAACCAGTCCATGGGGCTCATTCTTACCACGATTCTGGGTATCGTCGGGTCTATCGTTGCAACCTACTTGGGTCAGGCGATGGGATGGTACGCGCAGGGTGACGCTGCAGGCTGGATCGCTTCTGTTGTCGGCGCCATTATTGTTCTTTTCGTATATGGTCTGATCGCCAAGCGCTCCTGACACCGGCATGTTATAAAGAGTGCGTGCCCAAGTGGCACGCATTTTTCGTTTTATCCGCCTTATTTTCATTGATTACGGGAGGCTCATGACTCATTACCACACGATTGATGCCAACACTCAGGACGCCGAAAAACCGGCAGGTCTTGTCAGAAAAATTGCCCGTATCGCCAAACGTGCCGGGCGTACCGCTATTCAGAAAGCCCTGCTACTGTACTATGCCGTTCGCAATCCGGCCACGCCCGCCTGGGCCCGTCGGGTCATATACGGCGCATTGGCCTACCTCGTGTTGCCGCTGGATGCCTTGCCGGACTTCATACCGGGCGTTGGGTATACCGACGACCTGAGCGTGCTTGCCGCCGCACTGGCTGCCGTCGCCTACTACATTACGCCAGAAGTGAGGCAGCAGGCCGAGCAGGCTGCCAAACGCTGGTTCAAGCACTGACACCCCCCAAGACAATCCACGCGATGGCTCGTCGTAATTTTTCATTCAAGGATTTCTGGCTGACCGAGGCTGTTCGCCTGCGCGAAGATCACTGGGGACCGCTTGATGACGCCGCCCTCATTCGCCAGTTGCGCAGTGGCAACGACAGCCCCGAAGAAAAAATCGTGCGCCGTGCGCGCCTGCTCGCGGATCGCGAAAACACCACCACGCTTGTTGAACAGTGGACGCAAGGTGCGAAACTGGCCCTGCTTATCCTGGCCGTAGTGGCCCTGCTGGGTGGTACAGGCGCTGCCGCTGGCGTTCTGGGTTCTGCCAATCGCCATATCAATGTACTGCTGGCCATTGTGACCCTGCTCGGCGTACACGGCCTGACATTCCTGTTCTGGATTCTTTCCCTGTTCTTGTCCTCACGGGCATTCAGCTGGCTGGGACAGCTCTGGCTGTGGCTCAGCCGCAAGATCGCGCGCGGCCCCGAAGCTGCGCTGGCGCCACAGTCTTTTGTCTCGCTGCTGGCGCAAAACAGCGCACTCAAGTGGGCTTTGTCCTGTGTCAGTCATGGATTCTGGGTATTGTTTTTTCTTGCCGCCCTGCTGACCATGCTGGGTCTGCTGGCAGCGCAGCGCTATACCTTTGGCTGGGAGACGACCATTCTGTCTCCCGACGTTTTTGTCTCGCTGACGCGCACGTTGGGCGGGCTGCCCGCCATGCTGGGCTTTCCCGTACCGGATGCCGAACTGGTGCGCCAGAGCACGGCTGGCGCAACGCTATCGGAAAGCACCTATGCCATCTGGTCGGCCTGGCTGCTGGGCGTAGTCCTGTGCTACGGCCTGCTGCTGCGCGTCGTCAGTCTGGCAATATGTCTTTGGCAATTGCGCCGGGCGTTGCTGGCACTCAGGCTGGATATTGATCTGCCTTCGTACAGCCCACTGGTTTCCCGGCTTGCGCCGACCAGCGAAAACCTGGGCATTGATGCCCCGGCCAGCGATGACACACTATCGGCACCGGGCAACACCGTCACGCGCGCTTATTCGTCCGAACCTGTTTATGTGGGCATTGAGTTGCCCCCCGACACTACCTGGCCCGTGTTTCCCGTCGCCGCAGGCGTGCAGGATGGCGGCGTGCTCGAATCGCGTGAACAGCGTCATGCCCTGCTTGATCGGCTCCATGCCCAGCCCGTCAACGGCCTGCTGCTGGTCGTGGACGCGGCGCAGACGCCCGATCGCGGCACCCTGCGCCTGATTTCGGAACTGGCCGGCCTGGCTCGCGCCACCCATATTTTGCTGTGGCAGCGCGACGGCCAGGCATCGCGCCAACAGACCTGGCAGACACAACTGGCAGACGCCGGCTTTTTGCCCGATACGCTCCACCTGGACCCCGCCTCGCTTCCAGACTGGATCGCTGCGCCATGACGACCACAAACACTGCACTGCGTCTGGCTGTCGTTGGCCATACCAATACCGGCAAGACCTCGCTGTTGCGCACGCTCACACACGATGCTGGCTTCGGGCAGGTTTCAGATGCGCCCGGCACCACCCGCCACGTGGAAGGCGCGCGCCTGCTGCTCAATGGCGTAGCGGCGGTCGAACTGTACGACACCCCTGGTCTGGAAGACGGTATCGGGCTGCTGGATTATCTGGATCAGTTGCAGACCCAAACCGGCAGCCGGCATGATGGCCCCGAAAGCATTGCGCGATTTCTTGACTCGCCGGAGAGCAAACGGCGGTTCGAGCAGGAAGCCCGTGTGCTCAACAAACTCATCGGATGTGATGCGGGGCTCTATGTCATTGACGTCAGGGATCCGGTCCTGGCCAAGCACAAGGATGAACTGGCCATTCTGGCTCGCTGCGGCAAGCCCCTGGTTCCGGTGCTCAATTTCATCAACGATGCCCACGCGCGCAAGCAGGACTGGAAGGAAACATTGGCACGCCTGGGCTTGCATGTCGTTATCGAATTTGACACAGTCGCGCCCGCGCTCGATGGCGAAGCGCAGCTTTATCAGAAGCTGGCGCTAGTGCTCGACACGCACGCGGCAACACTGCAGGCGCTGTCCGAAGATGTCGGCGTACAGCGCGAACGGCGCCGCAATGCCGCCTTTGCGCTGGTTGCCGATATGCTGATCGACGTTGCCGCGCTGCGCCTGAGCAGCCAAACCGACGACGATAGTGTCAAAAACAGCACCCGGCTCATGCAGGACAAAGTGCGGCAACGCGAGCAGGCCGGCATCAAGGCATTGCTGACACACTACCGTTTCCGTCCTGAAGATTATCCCGGCCAGCCCCTGCCGCTTGAAGGGGGTCGATGGAATATGGATCTGTTCAATCCGCAGGCTCTGCTGGACACGGGCATTCACGTTGGCAAAGGCTTCGCCGCCGGCGCCATGGCCGGCGCCGCGGTAGATGTATTTACCGCAGGCTTGAGCCTGGGGACCGCCGCGCTGATTGGCGGCGTCCTGGGCAGCGTCTGGCAGGGCACCGACAAGCTAGGCAAACGGCTGTACGGACGCCTGCAGGGCTTTCATGAAATTACCGTCGAAGACAGCATTCTGCGTCTGCTGGCCATTCGCGCACACCAGTTGATACGTGCGCTAGAGCTACGCGGCCATGCCGATATGGCGCCGGTGCAGATCTCGATGCAAGCCGTCCAGGACGAACTCAAGGAACAGGCCCTGCCCGAACAATTGCAAGAGGCGCGCAGCCATCCAGAATGGTCAAGGCTGGGAGATCATTTTTCGCCGGGTTCGCGACGCAACGTCGCGGTAGGGCAATTGGGCAGAACACTCGCTCGCATCGGCACCCAATAGCGGTCCTGCAATCGTGCGATCGCAGTAAACGAGCACAGCAACAACAGATGCAGGACGCCAGGAAGGCGTCCGTTATTTCTCAGTCTTTAATTTTTAATCTTTAGTTTTCGAGGCTTTAGTTTTTTGGATTTTTAGCCAGTTGGGTCTGTTTGCTTTTTGGCCTGTTTAACCCTAAACCGCCAGACCGTTTTGCGCGCGCCAGCCCTAGAAAACGGCGCGCGCTACCTTAGTCTGCTTACAACAGGACGGGCGCATCCGGCAGATGATTGCGTCCATCGTCGCCTGACGGCTGCTCGGCACATGAGGTCTGCAATATCGCTTCGATAGCGCCGATCGCTTGCAGCAGTCCCTGTTCGTATTGCCTGGCGGCAAAACGCGTCTGCAGTATCGCGCAGATTTCATCCCACTGCTGCGGATCCACGCCAATACCGCGATCGGCGACAATCTCGAATTTGTGTTTATTCAGTGAAATATATAGCAGCAGGCCGGTGCGCATAGGCGTATCCCATACCTTCAGGCGTCCGAATATTTCCAGCGCCCGGATGGCGGTCTCCCGGCTGTGCCCCGGTGTGTCGTGTTCAATTGCCAGCACCAGCTCCCCGGAATGGCGCGCTTCACTCTTGCGTATTTCGCCAGTCAGCCGCTCCATCATAGCTTGCGTAAACACACGTCGCGACAGCCACCAACCATCGAGCCCGTCCAGTCCCAGCCATTCCCATTTATTACCAGCCACCTGAAGCTCCTCCGCCACCGCTGCTGCCGCCACCGCCACCGAAACCACCGCCGAAGCCGCCGCCTCCGAAGCCACCACCGCCGCGTCCACCGCGTCCGGCACCAAAACCGCCACCCAGGCCCCCCAGACCACCGCCAAGAATAGTGCCGTTACGCCGTGCTCCTCGCACTGCGCCACGGGGGACAATTTTTCGGGCAATACCGCTGATGACCAATGCTGCAATGGCGGCCAGCCCTGCCCATATAATATTGCCGGTGATCACAAACAACATGACGCCGGCCGCTACCGCGCTGATCACGGGCGGAAAAAATGCGATCAGAAAAAAGCCGAACATCAGCATGGGGCCTAACGCACCAAACAAACCTTCATCAAACCCATCGCTATCGCCCACCGGCTTTCTTTCGGGCGCAGGTAGCGCTTCGTTCTCGATCAGGGACGCCAGGGCCGTGACGCCGGCATTGACGCCGCCGGCGTAATCATTGGTCTTGAAATGCGGTGCGACATAATCATTGATAATGCGCGAGGCCAGGGCATCCGGCACCGCCCCTTCCAGCCCGTAGCCAACTTCCAGTCGCATGCGCCTGTCATTTTTGGCGATCAGAAACAGGATACCGTCATCCACATTGGCGCGGCCCACTTTCCATTGATCGAATACACGGCGCGAATAACTCTCGACGGTATCGGGCTGCACGGTCGGGACCATCAGTACAAACACCTGCGCGCCTTTCTTTTCTTCCAGCGCCTGCAGCTTGGCTTCAAGCGCCGCCTTCTGCCCCTGGTCAAGCGTACCAGAGGTATCGGTCACTCTGGCAGTCAGTTGCGGGACCGGTACTTCCTGCTGCGCCATGGCCGGCGCGAAAGCGGCCACTGCAACCAGCAGAATCAGGAAGCGAAACAGCGATTGAAAACGACACATGACAATCGATCGGCAGGATTGAAAAACGACAGACAGTAGCATTACTGGGCGGGCGCAGGTTGGGCCGGTGCTGCATTACCCGCAGGGGCGCGGGCGCCCGTGTCAAACTTGACCTCCGGATTGCGCATGATCTCGTCCTGATTATCGGTGCCGAAATTGGGCTTGACCTGATAGCCCATTATTTTGGCGGTGATTAATGTCGGGAACTGGCGAATCAGCGTGTTATATGCCTGGACGTCCTTAATGTAGCGGCCACGTGCGGTAGCGATCCGGTTTTCTGTCCCTTCCAGCTGCGCATTCAGGTCACGAAACAGGGCGTCGGCCTTCAGTTGCGGATAGTTTTCCGATACGGCAATCAGCCGTGACAGCGCGGAACCCAACTGGTTCTGGGCAGCCTGAAACTGTTGCAACTGTTCCGGCGAGGGAATCGTATCGGCAGAAATCTGTACGGTGCCCACCTTGGAGCGCGCCTCGGTGACCTGTGTGAGCACTTCGCGCTCGTTGACCATATAGGCATTTACACTGGCGACGATCTTGGGAACCAGATCTGCACGACGTTGATACTGGTTAAGCGTCTCGGACCAGGCCGCCTTGACCTGCTCATCCAGCGTCTGGATCTGGTTATAGCCGCAACCGGACAAAAACACGGCCATCATCAATGCGCAGATCATTCCGAAAAATCGTTTCATGTTGGTAGCAACCCATAAGGTAGTGAATCGGAAAAAACAATGCCCTAATGATAGCCGTTTTTTTTGCAGGCCGATGCAATTGGAGCCCTGCAGACGCGTTGCAGAGTGTTAATTTCATTAAATTGAGGGTTTGGCGTGACGTGCTGCCTACAAAGGCGGCCTTGTGGCGATGCGCGACAATTATCGCTTCTGCCCCCCTCAGCGGGCAGCGATGACAGGCAACCGTTAATGGGTCACTGATGGCTGGTGGTTGATACCCGGCAGGCGGTAGCGCGTGAGGTGGCAGTTGGCAAACTGCCGCAGCAATCGCTGTCGGCAGCAGAAAGCGTGTCTTCCGATCAACCTCGGATATTGTGTTCAAATGGCACTTTTTATATATATTTTGTGAAATACGCACAAATGAGCTATACTTGAACTAACGTCTCATCCCATCGGAGGCTTAGCCATGACCGCATTGCAACAACCCAAACCCGCGCCCGAAGCCGTTCTGGCCAAAGCGGTGCTGCGCGCTGCCGAACAACTCGGCCTGAAGCAGGCAGAGTTGGCCGCGGTGCTGGGCATGCACCGCACCGCAATCAGCCGCCTCAAAACCACCGCATCGCTGGACCCTGACAGCAAACAGGGCGAACTGGCCTTGCTGCTGTTGCGTCTTGCCCGCGCCCTTTTCGCCCTCACGGGCGGCGACCAGGAATGGATCCGCCACTTCATGCGCACGCCAAACAAAATCACCGGCGGCATCCCTGCAGCCCAGATTGAAACCATCCAGGGAATGACCACGGTGTTGCAGTTCGTCGATGCCATCCGCGGCAAAGTGTAATGATCTGGCAAGCCTGCAACGGTCCCGACCATATTCGGCCTATTGACGGCAAGCTGTACCGGCTTGTGGAAAGCCAGGAGCAGATTGCCACGCTGGGCTATGTAGACACGCTGGACGAACAGGCTCTGCTGGAACAGATGCTGGACCAGGCCAAGCCCGTTTCGCAACCAGACTGCGAGCCCCTGCATTATCTGCTCAAAACACCGTTCCGCTACCCGCCGCTCAAATGGGGTTCGCGCTTCGGCCGGGTGCACGAACGCAGCCTGTTCTACGGGGGCAAGAATATCGGTGCCGTGCTTGCCGAAAGCGCATTCTATCGTTTCGTGTTCTGGCACTCAATGGATGGCATGCCGGTCAAGGACAGGATCCGCAGCGAACATACGCTTTTTTCGGTACGCTACGGCACAGAAAAAGGGATACAGCTTCAGGAACAACCGTTTGATCAGTATCAGGCCGAGCTGACTGATCCGGTCAATTACCAGGCTGCCCAGCAGATGGGCAGCGCCATGCGCCAGGCCAACATTGAAGCCTTCGAATACTGCTCGGCCCGCGATCCTGAACACGGCCTGTGTGTTGCCCTCTTTTCCCCAGTGGCATTCAAACAAAAAAAACCACAAGAGACCAGCCAGTGGTTTGGTGCGGTCAGCGCAGATCAGGTATCGTTCACGCAACTGCGCTCGGGCAAAGTCATGACCTATGGCATCAGCTTTTTTCTGGTCAATGGTGTCCTGCCCCTGCCGGCCTGATATCCCCTTTGATCTCTCCTTGTTACCAGATTGCCTGCCTCAAACCGGTAAGCCCATATATGATGAGTCCATAACCGGCGAGCCATGTCCAGTCCATCGTCCACGCGCAAGCCAAAAAACCGGACTCATTTTGGCTCAGTTAACTTACACAAAGCTGAATTTATGTTAGCCTTTTAAATCCCGTAACAAATCCACAGCCCTTCATTAACCGCTCAGTAGAATGAAACGATATATTCCAAAAAAAGTTGTCTATTTTTTCAATAGCGCACCCGCCTCCGGCATCATCCTGATGGTTACTGCCGTGTTGGGAATCTGGCTCGCCAACTCCGTCATGGCCGATGCCTATTTCTCGACTCTGTCGAGCTACATTGCAGGCCTATCGGTTCTGCACTGGATCAATGACGGGCTGATGGCCGTGTTTTTTCTTTATGTGGGCCTGGAAGTCAAACGGGAATTGCTGACCGGAGAGCTGTCCAGCAACCAGAAGCGGTTGCTTCCCTGCATTGCCGCTATTGCGGGTGTGGTTGCTCCGGCCCTGATATACCTTGCCTTCAACTATCATGATCCGCAACAAATCCGCGGGTGGGCTGTACCGGCAGCAACCGATATCGCCTTTGCACTTGGCGTGCTGGCGCTGCTTGGTTCCCGTGTACCCACCTCGCTGAAGATCTTTCTGACGGCGCTGGCAATTATTGATGACCTGATCGCCATTGTCGTGATCGCCCTGTTTTACACGGCGCAAATACAAAGCCTGTACCTTGCACTCGCTGCAGGCACCCTTATCACGCTGATACTGCTGAACCGCAACAACGTCGTACGCACCCTGCCTTACGCCATCCTGGGCGTGTTCATGTGGTGGTTCGTGCTCAAGTCCGGCATTCACGCTACGCTGGCCGGTGTCGCGCTGGCGCTGACGCTGCCCATGTCAGGCAAAAATCAGGATATGAACTCCAGCCCGCTGCTTAAATGGGAACATGGCCTGTCGCCGTGGGTTGCATTTTTGATCGTGCCGATTTTCGGCTTTGCCAACGCCGGGGTCTCGTTTGGGGGACTTTCCTGGAGCCAGTTGGGACACCCGGTCGTGCTGGGCATCGCCGCGGGCCTGTTTCTTGGCAAGCAACTGGGTATTTTCGGACTGGTCTGGCTAACGGTCAAATTCGGTTTGGCAAAAAAACCGGAAGGGGCCAACTGGCCGCAGATCTACGGCGTGGCCATGCTGTGCGGCATCGGCTTTACCATGAGCCTGTTCATCGGCGCCCTGGCGTTTACTGACCCGGCGGTGCAGGATCTGGCCAAGATCGGCGTATTTGCCGGTTCAGTACTTGCGGCCGTCCTCGGGTATTTGATTCTGTTTTTCAGCGCGAAAGAAAAGCCATAGCAGGTCACAACGCCCTATCTCCCGCACCTGCCGCAGAGCCTTAGCGCCGCCAATGGTAATGAAACAGTTCAGGGCAGGAGTGAGCGCGTCGGCGCGCTCCAGGCTTGTTCTGACCAGCGCCGCCGGCGAGATATTTTGGGCGTGAATCAGCGCCATCAGCTCGGTCTCAAAAAGGGCACGAAGGCTTGTCATTACTATGACGATCAATAATCGTCAACAGCGACTATTGTGTGGCCTGCCGGCGGCGCCGGCGATCCGGGCGTGCTGGCGGCCCGAACCTGATGCCGCCTTGTTCAGTCGGCCACCGGCCCGCCAACCGGTCGCCGACGCATACTCGATGAATCATTTGCATCCAGCCCCGTTTCCGAGACCAGATACGCCAATTGCGTTTAACATGTAGGGTTTGCAGGCAATCGGCCCATTCTTCGGGCACATTCGCCCTTGCTCCCTTCTTCAAATTCAGAAAATAGCCCTAGATGTCTACTCATTCCATTCCGCAGGAAGTCGCCCGCCGTCGGACTTTTGCGATTATTTCTCACCCCGACGCCGGTAAAACAACGCTGACCGAAAAACTGCTCCTGTTCGCGGGTGCGATTCAGATTGCCGGCAGCGTCAAAGCGCGCAAGGCCAGTCGGCATGCCTCTTCAGACTGGATGGAGATCGAGAAGCAGCGTGGAATCTCGGTCGCTTCTTCTGTCATGCAGATGGAATATCGAGACTGCGTGATCAATCTGCTGGACACACCGGGCCACCAGGACTTCTCCGAAGATACGTATCGGGTATTGACCGCTGTGGATGCCGCGCTCATGGTGATTGACGCCGCCAACGGTGTCGAACCGCAGACTATTCGCCTGTTGCAGGTGTGCCGCGCACGCAACACGCCTATTATTACGTTCATCAACAAGATGGACCGTGAAGTCCAGGAACCGCTGGATCTGCTGGCCGAAATCGAATCGCATCTGGCCATGGACGCCGTGCCGTTTTCCTGGCCCGTGGGCATGGGCAAGTCATTTGGTGGCGTGTTCGACATACGACGCAATCGCATGCGTGTTTTCCGCGCCGGCCAGCAACGCCGCAACAATGACGAAGACATCATCGACGGCCTGGATAACCCTGAGATCAGCCGCCGTTTCGGCAGCGCGTTCGACAAGGCCAAGGAAGAGATCGATCTGCTGCAGGACGCCGCGCCAGCCTTCGAACACGAAGCTTTTCTGGCGGGCAAGCAGACGCCGGTGTTTTTCGGCTCGGCCATCAACAACTTCGGCGTGCAGGAAGTACTGGATACACTGGTCGAATGGGCGCCCAAACCGGGTGCGCGGCAGGCTCTGCAGCGCGTCGTGCAACCGGATGAAACCAAATTTTCAGGGGTTGTATTCAAAGTTCAGGCTAATATGGACCCTGCGCATCGGGACCGGGTCGCGTTTGTCCGTGTCAGTTCCGGTCGCTTTGAGCGTGGCATGCGCCTGAAAGTGAGTCGTACCGGCAAGGAAATCCGCCCCAATAACGTGGTGTCTTTCCTGTCCCAGCGACGCGACCTGCTTGATGAAGCCTATGCCGGCGACGTGATTGGTATCCCCAACCATGGCGTGCTGCAGCTGGGCGATGTCCTGACAGAAGGCGAAACCTTGCAGTTTACCGGTTTGCCGTTCTTTGCCCCGGAACTGTTCCAGGGCGTGGAAGTCAAGGATCCCCTGCGCACCAAGCAGTTGCGCACCGGCCTGACCCAACTAGGCGAGGAAGGGGCGATTCAGGTGTTCCGTCCACAGGCCGCAGGCGGCGCTTTGCTGCTGGGCGCGGTCGGGCAACTGCAATTCGAAGTTGTGGCGCATCGCCTCAAGACGGAATACGGCGCCGACGCCCGCATGATCCCCTCGCGCTATACCATGGCGCGCTGGGTCACCAGCGAGAACCCGAAAGCGCTCAAGAAGTTCATCGACAGCAATGCAGCACATATTGCCTACGATGTGGTGGATGCACTGGCGTTCCTGATTTCTTCACCCGCGCAGTTGCGGGTGGCGCAGGAGCTGAATCCGGAGATTAATTTTCACGCCATGCGTGAACATGGCGGCAAAGTATTTGGGGAAAACGGCTAAAATTGGCCGAATTACAACCGAGGTATGCAGATGTCCTGGCGTTTATTATTTTTGTCCCTTCTCATTGTGGCTGGCGTAGCCACATGGGGCGGCCTGCAGGCGGGAGACTGGCTGATTGAACACGCACCTGTCTCTGCCAATGTACCTAACGTCATGGAGTCCGACCCTAATCCCATGGTGGATGCACAAGGCCGTCCGATTCAACTGCAACCCCAGCAGCCGTTGATGAGCGGTGCCCAGGGTGTTCCCAAGCGGCCAGATCCGGTTCAATGGCACGTGGATGTAGAGCAAGGTGAGCAGGCCATTGAACAGGCCGTCACCACGACCAATAGTGAAGTAACCATTGGTGAAGCGACCGATACGATTGACGGCGGCAATGCCAGCGACATTGACCAGGGCATGGTCCCTATCCGGCGCTCGTCACGGGCCAGCCGCGCGGCACCAGCAGGCAACTGGGAACCGGCGTTTCATCAGGCAATGAGTGAATGTCGCGCCATGGGCTTTTTTGATCGTCCGGCCTGCCTGTCGCGGGTACGCAATCAGTATTGCGGCGCGAACAACGCATGGGGCAATGTGTCCGACTGCCCGTCACGATGATCGCCTCCCGACCCTGACCACAAAGACAACGCTTTTTTGTGGATCACACAACACCTTCAACAGCCTGATAAAACAACGGCATTTGAAGGTGGTTTTTTTTGCTGTGTATAGTCAGCCTGGCGTGACTTTCCAACCTGCTGCACATCAGACTGCTTTTATTGCATTTGAAATAAATGGCGCAATTATTCGAGATCCGGCATCCAGTTGGCCGAGCAGGAGCGGCCCAGGAAGCAGACCTGGGAATGGACAGACATACATAACGTACGGAAATTGTTGATCTGCTTTACTGCACGCTTAGCGAGGCGCGCCCGATATTGCAAGCGACCTTATCTGTGTCAGACGCTACGGGGTTCAATGAAATCACAACAGGGTTAAACGAAACCGCTAAGTATTAAAAATCAAAAGCAAGTTACAGATAGTGCCCGGATGCGTTATGCGACACACTCGCAATACTCCCAATCGCCATCAAAAGGTATGAACGCTATGTCGACCACAGATACATCTGCAATGTTGATGCTTGAACGCATGTTTTTGGCGGAAATGACTTACATGAAGTCCGGGCACAAAGACACCGCAATCCTGGCTACCGCGTTCCATCCCGATGTTGTCGTGCATGAACCGTCGTCCCTTCCCTATTGCGGCGACTGGAACGGGCTGCACGGTATTGCCACATTATTGTGCCAGATGGACAGGTGCTTTAGTGATATGCGCGTACAGGACTTGCAATGCGCCGGTACCGAGGCGCATTTATATGTCTCATGCAATCTGTTCCTGACTGCCAGGGCCACCGGAATCACAATCCAACAACCCTTCGTAGAAATACTGAGATTTGAAAACGGGCTGTTGCTTGAAGGCAGGCCCTATTACTTTGACACGACCGAAATAGGCCGAGCGTTGGGACACGAATCTTCCTCTGCATTCAGCCGCTAAGCATTACGCTGCTGCGAACCGGGCAGCAAGGGTTATCCATACTCAGCGCACACAGATGGTCAGGCATCAGGCATGCTAAGTGCTTTGTGATAAGGGCTTTATGACAAGTGCTATGCAACGCCGACAGCAGGCCATACAGATCTATGGCCTGATCGTATATGCGCAGCGTCGGGCCTTAGCCAGGATGTGTTCAACACGCTCAACCCGCGCTTGCAGCACCTGCTCAAATACCATGAGTTCGGCCCGGCAAAACCCCTGGCATGCTGTTGCCGCCGCACAAATCGGACAGTGGTTCTCTATCAGCAGAAACGTGCCGTCTTCAAGCTCCTCAAACTCGGCCATATAACCTTCGCGCGTGCGCAACTGTGCCAGTCTGGCGACACGATCTTTCAATTCGGGTAACCCGCTTAGCTCACGCTGGTACAACTGGCGGCTTGTCTGCTCACGCATATCGATGAGACGGTCAATTGCCTGTTCTCCGAATGCCTGGCGCACCGTATCCAGTAACTGTACCGTCAACTCCGAATGGGTATCGGGAAAATGCTTGTTTCCCGCCTGGGTGAGCTGCCAGAACTGGCTTGGCCGGCCAACGCCGCGCACCTGCGAGAAGGTTTCAACCATGCCTGTAGAAGCGAGTTTGGCCAGTTGCTGGCGCGCAGCTTCAGCCGTCATGCCCAGAACCTCACCGGCGTCGGCTGCCTGCTGCGGCCCTCTTGTCTTGAGCAAATGCAACAACCGTTGCCCGGTGGTCGATGGCGCTTTTCCTGAATTTTCCAAGTGATTGCTTGACAAAATATTGATGCCTTTCTAATATACAAAGAGTTTACTTTTTTTATTACTGTAGCGCATCGTGTCATCGCTGGCAATGGCTGCGTCCGTTTATCTGGAGTTTGTATGGCAGAACAAGAAGCAAGCTGGGGCAATCTGCTCTCCGGCCCGAATATGGCTCACTCCCTGGCGCTGTCTGGCGGTGTGGCACTTCACGCCATCAACGTCTTTGTGGCCACCACGGTGCTGCCTTCGGTCGTCAGGGAAATCGGTGGTCTTGAACTGTATGCCTGGAATACAACGCTGTTTGTGGTCGCCTCGATTCTTGGCTCGGCGCTCACACCCACGCTGCTATCACATTCGGGTTCACGCGGCGCATACGCGATAGCCACGATATTATTCATCGCAGGCAGTCTGACCTGCGCACTGGCCCCAAGCATGCCGGTCATGTTGATCGGCCGCACGTTGCAAGGACTGGGAGGCGGTTTTCTGTTTGCCCTGAGCTACGCCATGATCTATGCCGTTTTCGAGGAATACCTCTGGCCCAAAGCAATGGCATTGATTTCCGCCATGTGGGGCGTGGCAACATTGCTGGGTCCAGCCATTGGCGGCATGTTTGCCCAAATGGATGCCTGGCGGGCCGCATTCGGCATACTGATTCCCGTGACTCTGCTCTATATCATGCTGGTATGGTGGGTGCTTCCCACACGCAGCCGTGCAACAACGCCAACAACCAGCAAGATACCGATCGCGCAGTTGCTGCTACTGATTGCTGCGGTCCTGGCAGTCAGTGTCGGCAGCGCGTCTTCCGACCCGCTATGGAATATCGCCGGTGTACTGCTGGCGATCGTGCTCATGCTGCTATTGGTTTACAAAGAATCCATCAGCCAGGTGCGCCTGCTTCCCAGAAACGCGCTACGGCGCAATTCACCGTTGCTGGCTCTGTACCTTACCATCGGCCTGCTGGTTATCGGCATGACCAGCGAAACTTTCGTGCCGTATTTTTTGCAGACACTGCATGCACAAACACCGCTGATGTCCGGCTATCTGGCCGCGCTGATGGCAGCGGGCTGGACTATATCGGAAATATGGAGTTCGAACTACAAACATAGCGGTATACGTCGCGCTATAGTGAGTGGCCCGGTGTTGGTACTGGCCGGCATGGTGGTATTGGCCTTGAGCACGCCAATCCACGCCCAGGGCGGCTGGCTCGTGCTTGCCTTTATCTGCCTGGGATTGACGCTGATCGGCTTCGGTATCGGCCTGGGCTGGCCGCATTTGCTGACGCGAGTACTGCAGCTTGCGCCCGATGATGACCAGGATACCGCAGCCACTTCTATTACCACGGTGCAATTGCTCGCCACGGCGCTAGGGTCAGCACTGGCAGGAATGCTTGCCAACCTGGGCGGGATCAATCATCCGGGCGGTATCGAAGGCACTTCCAGTGCCGCATTCTGGGTATTCGCCATACTGGCCATTGCGCCACTCATCGCAATTGGCAGTGCCGTGCGCGTGGCCATCGTGCTCGGGCAGCAAAAGCAGGTGCCACTATCAGCAAAGACAGCATCATGGGGAAACGATCCTGCCCTTTACGGGCAAGGTGCCAGAAATGATGATCAACCGACTGCACGGTAACGCGGTGTGTTGTTGAACATGATCATATCTGCCCTATTGAATCTGACACACAATGAACAAGGGGCCTGTTCGGCCCCTTGTTCTGCAATCAGTCATTGTCTCCCATCTGGCTTTGCAGATAGTTCTCCAGACCAATTTTACCAATCAGTTCAATATTGGTTTCAAGCCAGTCGATCTGTTCTTCAACGTCTTCCAGGTTTTCCTGGAACAGGTCGCGCGTGACATAGTCACGCACGCTTTCACAGTGTGCAATCGCTTCGGTCAATGTCCGGTGATTGTCAATCTCGATCTTCAGATCGCATTTGAGAATTTCCGGTACGTTTTCGCCGATGTGCAGCTTGTGCAGGTCTTGCAGATTGGGCAGGCCTTCGAGCAGGAAGATGCGTTCGATGATGGCATCGGCATTCTTCATTTTTTCGATGGAAATATGATATTCGCTTTTGTTGTAGCGATTCAACCCCCAGTTCTTGACCATGCGGGCATGTAGAAAATACTGGTTGATTGAAGTCAACTCGTTGGTCAGTTGCTTATTCAGAAATTTGAGAACGTCCTTGTCGCCTTTCATGATAGTTTCCATTGCTGTGAGAGGCACCGTCAGTAGCGGCTGATTGGCTGCGAAGGCAGCCCGGTGGTGCAGTTAAGAGAAATTATAAGGGAAGACGCAAGCTTTGCTCCGGTTTACCACAAAAGCCCTGCAGGTGGTAAATGAGAATGGAAATGAAAGTGTTTTTGTTCAGCAACCAGGCTTCATTTCCTGCCATCCTTTCTGCCCGCATTTCCCTTTTTAAGGCGGCGGGCAAAGGCGAGCTTGCGAACATAGACAAACGTGGGAACGCCGTTGTGCTATTGCGGCATCCACCGCGTTTTGACTATACGAACTTGATTGCACAATTATCTATTCTTCGTGCGATAGGGGCGAATTTTCTACTTTAATCACGCAACTGGCTTTATTGTTTCCTCAGCGAAACTCAGGTTGTGCGCCCGGCGCCGGCGTTGCACCAAACCCACCTCGGTCAATAACAGCTTGTCGGCCTCCGTGCTCATCCAGCAGCTTTATCTGATCATCCTTTGCGATGGCATCCTGTTGTTCCGGATCGACAATGGTGCGCAATACGGTTTTCAGTTGCTCAACAACTGCGCTATAGCTTTCTCCTGAGGCAAGATCGTTTAATTCTTCAGGATCGTTGTCCATATCAAATAGCTGTGGCTCCCTGCCTACATAGTAAATTAGTTTCCATTTTCCTTGTCTCACCATATATGCCGCAGATTCTGCTCCTGCCGCATGATATTCAGAAAAGACGACCCGTTGAGGATCATCTGGCTGGGCGGCAATCTTTAGGAGTGATTTACCAGGTAGAGACTCAGGAACTGGGACTCCCATCCACTCCAATAGTGTTGGCGCAACGTCCACGAGTGAAACGTGAGTGCCTACAACACGACTTGTGGTATGTCCTGGTGCACGCATGAGCAGAGGAATTCGAGAAGCCTCTTCATACATGGTGGATTTACCCCACAAACCTCGGGTTCCCATATTGTCGCCATGATCTGATGTGTAAATGACGAGCGCTTCATCAGCCAGTCCACATTCGTCGATTGTCTCGCAAATTTGCCGGAAATGATCATCCATAAAGCTGCAGAGTGCCCCATAGCTGAGCAGTGCGTGCCGCCGTTTCTGGTCATCGAAATAGTTATCGTGCGTAAAGCACTTGCGAAAGCTATCAATCCAGGGGTGGTCGTTGCGATCTTGTTCCTTGGATAGCTTTGGCAGGGGAATATCTTCCAATCGGTACTGGGAAGCAAATTGTTCGGGAGCAATCAGCGGAAAGTGCGGGGCAACGAATGAAGAAAAGAGCACCCATCGATCCTTCTCGGCATGACCTTTGATCCATTCTATTGATGCTTTGGCGATATCTCTGTCATATCGGGTATAGCTGCTTTCTCCAATTCCCACTTCATCGGCCATGGCGCGCGATTTGTGACGCACGGGGAGAGGGTCTCGCACCGAACCCAATAAATCGCCAACGCCATTTACCACATGCATTGGCAATATCTGTCGTGTAAAGCCTGTATCTTCCTGCTCACTGCGATAATGGAGTTTTCCTATTGAGGTTACGTCTATGCCTGCGTCACGTAGTTTATGTGTCCAGCCCTTTGGCGTTCCATAATATGGAAGCGCGTTGTCCCAGTTTCGGCTTTCATGCGCATAGAGACCCGTGGTGAATGCGGCTCGAGCTGGGATACAGATGGGGGAGTTGGTGTAGGCTGAGGCAAATCTTGTGTTTGCGCCCCCAAATGAGTCCATATATGGTGTTTTGATCCAAGGGTGCCCGGCAGAGGACAGAGCAACGCCAGAATGTTCATCTGACATCACAACGATTGCTATACGTCGCCCAGATTGTTTTGTTGTTATTGAATTCATCTTTATGCCTCCCTCAGGCCTTGACTGTTCACGATTTTCTGCCAGTGAGCCAAATCATCCGAAACGTATTTGGAAAAAGCTTCTTGGGTCATCGGCATTATCTCGATTCCTTCGCCGGCTAGCCTTTTTTTGACTTCTGGCTCAGCCAGCACGCGATCCACTGCCGACCACAGTGTGTGAGTGATGTCTGGGGGCATATCTTTGGGGCCCATGATGCCAAGCCATTGAACGGTTTCCAGTTCTGGAATGCCGATCTCTTTTAATGTTCTGACATCTGGCAATAGGGGTGCGCGCTGCGCTCCGCTTACGGCAAGTGCACGCATCCTGCCAGATTTGATGTATGGAGTCGCTCCTGCCAGCCCTGGCATACAGAATTGTATTTGACCAGCCACCATGTCATTGAAGCCCGGTCCCAGGCCCCGGTAGGGGACATGCAGCACATCGATATCGGTACTCAGTTTTAAACCTTCGAACACCAGATGGGTAATACTCCCCACGCCTCCGGATGCATAACTGAATTTTCCAGGGTTCTTTTTGGTTAATTCCAGAAATTCCTCAAAAGTCTCTGGCCCCGACGTATTGGTGACTAACACATTGGGGGCGCCTCCCATCATAGCAATATGCGTAAAATCGTTGATTGGGTCGTAAGGAACTTTGCGATAGGCCGGCAGCGTACCGTGGGTGCTGACATAACCAAGGATCAGGTTGTAGCCATCTGGGGATGCACGGGCCGTTGCCTGGGTCGCAATTTGACCGCTTGCGCCTCCCTGATTTTCGACTACCCAGGTGGTTTTCATTGTCCGGGATAGGTAATCTGCCATTATCCTGGCAACGCTATCAGTGCCGGCGCCAGGGCTCACCGGGACGACAAATTTTATCGCTCTGTCTGGATAGCCTTTGGCAATGACGATTTTGGGTATGGCACAGAAAGCCGCCCCCCCTAGGGCTGTTTTAAGTAAGTGACGCCGATTCATTAACATTTCCGAATGTCTCCCTTTTCGTTCTAGGTATGATGTTTTGCGTAAGAATCGATGTCAGTCTAAAGAAGTATTACCAAGGGGTGGTAGTACAATCGGCGCAGCCCCCTTCTCAAAAAAGTTGCACACCCAAAGGAGTCTTGGACTTGGCGCTCAATCTCGATCACCTGCATGCTTTCTTGGTCGTCACAGAAGAGGGCAGCATCAATCGTGCCGCTATAAGATTGCTGCGTGCGCAAACAGCAGTGGGACGGCAAATTAAGCTACTTGAAGAGGCGATGGGAGTGGCACTGTTTGAGCGTACAGCCGGCGGCGTCATACTCACGGAAGCGGGTACCGAACTCATTGAATTCGCGCGCCGAATTTTCCAGAACGTTGCAGAAGCCGAAGCGGCTATGGCCCGGGTAGGGGCGGATCCCTCAGGTGAGTTGGTGATTGCTGTCCCGAACGCATTGGTTGAACAATTGGGGCCTGTGCTCTTTACCGCAATCACGGACCAGTATCCATTGATCAGGCTCACGATGCTCGAAGGTGATAGTCACGCAATTCATCAGTGGATCACCAACGGTATGGCTCAGATAGGCTTATTGCCGGAAGGTCAAAACGACACAAGTTTGCACACGATTGAATGTGGTCGCCAGGTACTTTGTTTGTGCGGCGCAACAGAGGCGATGTCGAATTTTCCCAAAAAGATTGAACTCAAGCGGGCGTTGTCGATGCCATTGGCTTTGACCATGCGTCCAAACCGGATGCGCCAAATGATTGATCATGCAGCGACCAGTATTGGCTCCGAGGTTAGTCCGGTTCTAAGCACAAATTCGACCCATTTGATCAATATGCTCATGCGTCAGAATAAGGTTTATTCGATACGGCCCTACCTGGGTGGCGCCCCCGCCGTAGTAAATGGAATCACTTATATCCGGCTTTGCTCTCCGGAAGTCAGCCGTAGCATCAATATAGTATGGAGCACTGCCTACCCTGTGACTCGAACGACTGAGGCAGCACGCACTCTTCTTTGTGAGCTGATGGCGGGGTTGAGTTAAACCCAAGGAATCCACCCCCGAGATTGAATGTGCAACTTTTGCGCTGTAGCTATAATATCCTCGTTCAGTTCTATGGGATGGCCAAATTGTCTGCCAACCGCGGCGCACAAATCAGGATCGATCCGGGTGATATTGCGAAAGTGATAACGCAGTTGAATGTTGGGAACGTGGCACTGCAAGCGTGAGGTTGAAAATGCGCTGAGGCAGAGAAACCAGGCGCCGGTCCGCAAATGGTGATTTAGGACTAATTATTTGCCGCTTATCATTGGCGAATTATTATTTGCGGCTTATGATTTTGAGCATTATTGGTAGCAATGATTTTTGAAGGCGTGAACCTTGTGGCATGGTGACTTGTGCTTTGCAACGCCAGCCGATCAGGCGGCCGAACGCCAGAGCACCACAGATTCTGTTGCCAGCGCGTCACATTTGTCTTTGCCGCAATGGTCATTGGCGCCATCATGAGCAACAGGCGCACCGGTACAGGCTGCGCGCTCCAGATAGCTACAGGCCATTTGTGCGCAGCACCCGCAATTGGTGGCGACGCCCAGTTCTCGTTGCAGGTCACTCAGCGTGCTGGCGCCCTGGGAAATAGCGCTGACAACGGCGTCTTCGGTGACGGCATTACAAATGCAAATATACATGAGAGTTATTATCATCCAAGGCAAAAAAAGTTGCAAGCGCCTTGCCGGGTTTGATGAAAATGTCCAACAATTCCGTTCTTTCAGGGTGTTACCGCAATTTTTTGAGATTTATGGGGCATGGCACGTACGGCGCTGCCACCGCCAGTGCACGGGTCTATGGGTGCGTGCAACCAGGGCGCCAAGGCGGTGCGCCGGCAGGGCACGCAAGAGGTTGCCAGCCAAACCTGATCACCGTCTTCTACGGCCGCAGCAGGAGGCCGCGTCTCCTTGCGTGTCCCTATTCCTGATTAAGACTGGCCCGCGCCTTGCGCAGCGATGCCGATGGAATGCCCAGGACTTCGCGGTATTTGGCCACCGTGCGGCGCGCGATGGTAATGCCCTCCTGAGCCAGCAGGTCGGTCAGGCGACTGTCCGATAGCGGCTTGCCCTCTGGCTCGGCCTGAATGTAATTGCGAATGCGGATCTGCACCGCTGTTGCCGATGCATTTTCGCCACTGTCTGTCGCCACGCCGGAGCCAAAAAACCGTTTCAGCTCAAATACCCCATGCGGCGTCGCGATAAACTTCTGCGTCGTGGCCCGGGAGATGGTTGATTCATGCATCCCCACTGCATCGGCCACATCTCGCAGGGTCAAAGGCTGCAGGCGCGCCATGCCGTACTCCAGAAAGTCGCGCTGCTTGTCCATAATGGCACGCGAGACGTCCAGAATCGTCGTAAAGCGCTGACTGACCTGGCGCATAAAACCCTTGGCCGCGGCCAGTTGCTCGCTCATTGCCGAGCCAGCCTCTTTGCCCAGACGACGAATCATGCTTTCGTATCCTTCGCTGATACGTAGCGATGGCATGACCGCCTGATTGATGGTCAGGACCCACTCCCCTTTTATCTTGCGCACCAGAACATCGGGCACGGCATAATCGGCCGTGGGCGTGCTAAATTGCTTGCCAGGCCGCGGATCCAGTTGCCGGATCAGGGCATGAGCCTGTCGAATCCGGTCAATATCGGCGCCGGTAACGGAACGCAGTTGCGCCATATCGGCACGTCCAAGCGCCTCCAGCCCGTGCTCGCAAATAAGGCGGGCGCAAGCCAGTACCTCGGGCTCTGGCGGGTTGGCCAGAGAAGAAACATCCAATTGCAGCAGCAGGCATTCAGAAAGCGTACGCGCGCCCACCCCGGGCGGATCACACGACTGCAGCAGGCGCAAGGCAACCGCCAGGTCGTCTTCGCTGACATCGGCCTCTTCCGAAAACAACGTTGCTATTTCCTGCAGGCTGGACATCAGATACCCGTTATCGTCCAGTTCCTCGATCAGGTAGTCGGCCAGACTGACATCCCGCTCCGATGCGTGGGTAAGCCGCAACTGCTCCCGCAGATGCTCGGAAAGCGACAGCCCTACCGCTGTTTCGGGTTGAAAATACTCGTCATCTCGCGATTTCTGACCCGGCTGCGAGGTCCAGTCCTGTTGTAAAAGCTCGGCATCATTTTCGCTTGTATTTGTACTATCTTCGGATATTTGGTTATTATCGACAAGTTCAAGCATGGGGTTGTCCTGCAACACCTGTGCCAGTTCTGTCTGGAGATCCAGCGCAGAACACTGCAACAAGCGCAAGGATTGTTGCAGTTGCGGGGTCAGCACCAACTGCTGGCCAGTTCGAAGTTCTAACGCATGACGCATATCGATTTGGAATACCTATGAAATACAGTAATGCCGCGGTTCAGCAAAATGATGCCAGATTGGTAAGCAAAACGCTGCTTAAACTGGCTACCCCAAGGATTATAATGCGTGCCGTCGTGATTATTGTCACAATCGTGATTTGGCTGTGGGTTGCCGCAAGTATCCTTGAGTTCGGTGCCGCCCAAGACTACGTTTTTCTGAACAAGTTTAACGTACAACTGGTCTCTTTTTTACAGAGTATCAATACCTACCTGTGGTGGGCAGTAGTGCTGCTAGGCACCCTGATCGTCTACTTCTTCCTGAGTGCCTGGTATAGCGGAAGCGTTGAGCGCGCTGCATACAAGACCGTGCCCGCAGATACGGCAGCCCAATTGATTGGCAGCCTCTCTCCGGAAGGCCGGGACGTGCTCGGCTGGGTCTGGCGTGACCGCAGCGAACCCATCAATATCGGTAACCTGAAAACCACCAAGGATGAACTGGATAACAACCGGGTGAGCAAACTGGCTCAGATCCGGGAACAGGAAAGGCTGCTGGGCCCGGGCCCGATGGTGGCGGCAGACAATCGCATTGCCGCCACACTAGCACAAACAGAGGAGCAGGAGGAGCCTGGCCAGGTGCCGACCCTGCGGCCAGAACCCGAAGCGGCCAAACCCGTCGCTACCGATACCCGCCCAACAGCGCCGGCTGCCGGCGCGGCGACTGCGGGCACGCTGGGTTCAGCGTCCAATGCCACAACGGTTGAGCCTGCAATCGCCCGTACCACACCGGCCTCTCAGCCAAAAACGGCTGACGCGGCGGCCTCTGAACCGAAGCGCCCGGCCAACGTGGCAGACGCCGCAACCGATGCTGTCAAGCCCACACAGAACGATCCGGTCATCCCTGATGAACCGGCCAAAGAGCAACCAACGGTCTCCAGCTCCGAACAGACGGAACCGACCATTGCTCGCCCCGAAACCACGCATCTGCGCCCGCCACGCGATGAGGTCAAACATACTATTACCTAATCAAAACTGCAGTTATCGGCGCGCAGGCGAAAAAACGCTTGCGCGCCGGGGTAATTTTTCTTATAGTTAAGGCATGAAGAGCCAGCCCGCATTTTCTCGCAACGCTTTAACCGGTAGCAACACTGCTTGCGCCGCGGCTAAGCTGTGGGCTGCTGCTACACCTGACGCAACGCTTTCTGCTGTTGCCACATCTTCTGCGCTACTGCTAGCGATCGGTTGTCGAGCCTAGAGCGTTCGTGGCAGTTCGACAGCCCCTGTACAAGCCACAAGGATTCCGTTTTATTATTCTGAATCCCGGCGTCGCTGCTTAACTCCAGTCTGTTCGCACCGGGATTCTCCCCAAAATAGGTGCATCATGATCTCCAACCCCGCTTCCAAATACATTCCTTTCAAGGCGTTCGAACGCGATTTCTCGGAACGCACGTGGCCCAGCAAAAAAATCGAACATCCACCCATCTGGATGAGTACCGATCTGCGCGACGGCAATCAGTCTCTTATCGAGCCCATGAGCATCGAGCGCAAGCTGCGTTTTTTCAAACACCTGGTCAAAATCGGCTTCAAGGAGATTGAAGTTGGCTTTCCCGCCGCCTCTCAGACGGATTTCGACTTCGTTCGCATCCTGATCGAAGAAAACCATATTCCCGATGATGTCCTGATCATCGTGCTGACCCAGTCGCGCGAAGATCTGATCAACCGGACGGTGGAAGCGGCGGCCGGCGCCCGTCAGGCCATGGTGCACCTGTATAACGCCTGCGCCCCCGCGTTTCGCAAAATCGTCTTCAATATGAACAAGGAAGAAGTCAAAAATATCGCCACCACCGGTACGGCACTGATCAAAACGGCCATGAGCCGGCACCCCGAAACCAAATGGCGCTATGAATACTCTCCTGAAGTGTTCAGCACCACCGAGCCGGAGTTTGCAGTAGAAGTGTGTAACGCCGTAGCCGAGGTATGGCAGCCTACCGCGACAGACCGGATCGTGTTCAACCTGCCTGCGACCATCGAGGCCACCACGCCAAATATGTACGCAGACCAGATCGAATGGTTCTGCAACAATGTCAATAATCGCGAAAGCGTCATTGTCAGCGTGCACCCGCATAATGACCGCGGCACAGCCGTTGCCGCCGCTGAACTGGCTGTGATGGCCGGTGCAGACCGCATCGAAGGTTGCCTGTTTGGCAGTGGCGAGCGTACGGGTAATGTGTGCCTGGTCACCCTGGCACTCAATTTGTACACCCAGGGCATTCACCCTGGCCTGGACTTCTCCGATATAGATGACGTGCGTCGCACTGCAGAATACTGTAACCAGTTGCCCGTACATCCGCGTCACCCCTACGCAGGCGACCTGGTCTTTACCGCCTTCTCGGGCTCGCACCAGGATGCCATCAAGAAAGGCTTCTCCGTGCAAAAAGAAGACGGCGTCTGGGAAGTGCCTTATCTGCCCATTGATCCGGCCGATCTCGGACGCAGCTATGATGCGGTCATCCGAGTGAACAGCCAGTCGGGCAAGGGCGGCGTCTCTTATCTTCTGGAAAACGAACGCGGCCTGAACCTGCCGCGTCGCCTGCAGATCGAATTTTCCCGCGCCATCCAGCGCGTGACCGACGAAACCGGTACGGAAGTCAACGGCAATGCCGTGTTCGACATCTTTGAAAAAGAGTACCTGAAACAGACCACGCCATGGAAACTGGTGCGCCACCAGATCGATAGCAAGGCCGATGGCGAAGCCGGCGACCAGTTCAGCATCCGCGCCGAGCTTGAGGTGGACGGTCAGGTCAAAGTAGTGGAAGGAAGCGGCGAAGGCGCCATTTCAGCCTTCATCAACGCCCTGAGTCTGCCTATCCGCTTTATGGATTATCACGAACACGCCATGGGGTCCGGCGAAAAAACGTCTGCCGTCTGCTATGTGGAACTGCGGCTTGGTGAATCTGCCACCGGTTTTGGCGTGGGCATCCACAAGGACATCGTTACCGCGTCATTTGTGGCCGTCTTGAGCGCGGTCAACCGCCATCTGAACCAGCAGGCCAAAGAAGGCGCCGCTCTGCGCGAAGTCGCTTAAGGGTCCAAGGCGATCAACCCGAGCCCGTCACCTGCCTGCGGCAGGGGCGGGTGTCCATTGATGTTTATCGTTGCAACAACGTGTGATTCGGGCGCCAGGCGTGTGTCTTTGCAGACCGGTACCCGCTTGCTTTCCTTGCTGGCGCAATGCCAGCGGATACTGATCGGACAACCCAACGGGCAACAGGCCCGGGTTGCCACCGGCGCGTATTATCATTACGCTTTCCAGACAAACGTCACCGTCATGCCAACACGATCCTAACCGAAAAGGGCTGATGCCTGCGTGCGTTAGCGTCGCATTAATCAACCCTTGCCTGACCCTTGCCTCATATCGGGAAAGCCGCTGTCCAGGCCTTGCATGCTGATCGGATCGGCATGCAAGGCCTGCGCTATTTCTGGCCCGCCCTGTTTACCAGGCGCTGCCTTTTTCCCAGACTACTTCCTTGCCCGCTGCCTTGGCCTGGCGCATCATGTCCAGCAACGGGTAGGCACGACGACGCAAGCTCACATTTTCACTGATAGGGTGCACGGCGACCTCGTCGTCCTCGTCTTCGCGATCTTTGTCATCAAACTGATGATCAGGCGCAGAATCCGGATCCGCATTGATAGCCTGTTCCAGATGACGGATGGCTTCTTCCAGCTGAGCCACGGTAAAGACGCCCATTTCAGGTACGGTCTCATACTCACGCCCCGCCGCCTGCAATACTGTCCTGGCCTGCTCGGCCATCATCAGGACATCGCCGGCTATATCCGAACGAAAAGTAATCAGCATACGGTTTTCCTCATTAGATATTTTATTGAACTGCGACCACTGCAAATGCATTCAAAAGGTGATGATACGCATTTTTCAGGTTATTGGTCATGCGAACCCGTCCTCGCTCAATTTTTCCTGCTTTCCGGCACCTGATTCTAGTGCTTGCAGGCATGCTCCATTTTGCCCCAGAGGCCGTTGCCGGACAAGCAAATATTGCGCAATGCGTGCGCCCGGCCAACGGCACCGGTCATCCGTGCCGCAGCAACAACCCTTTTACCCTGGGCGCAATTGAGCCGGCCATCAATAGCGGCGCCGGCAACCCGGTTAATCTGGCCACCGGCAACAAATATCAGGAAACAATCGATCTGCCGCTACGTCATGACGGCTTGCTGGTGATGCGCAGCTATAACGCAATGGACCGGGCAGACCGGGGACTGGGCGTTGGCTGGCGGCACAATTTCGATATTAATCTGCAACGCACGCCCGACGGCCTGCAGATTACCCAGGCCGACGGTTCCCGCATCCTGTTCGGCAGACGCGCTGGCAAAGCGGCTCCGGCCGCAATCCCTGCCCATGGGCGGCTGGTGATTGCCGACAGCGGCTGGGACTGGCACTGGCCTGACGGCAGCACCATTACCTTTGACCGCCAGGGGTTACTTACCCGACTGAACGTGGACGGACGCCACCTGCAAATACAGCGACACAGCCGCGCCTCGATTTTTGCCGACAGGATCCGTCAGGTCACAAGCGATGCCGGCCACGCTCTGGTGTTTCACTACATCCAGGACGACCGCGTGCATGCCCGCGCACGCCTGACCCGAATCGACACGCCGCAAGGACCCATCCAATATCGCTACGACTTGCCTGCCGGGCGTCTGATGTCGGCGTCGCGTGCTGATGGCAGCCAGACGCTCTACCTGTACGAGGAAGCTTATCAGGCAGGCGACCCATACAAACTGACGGGCATGGCGATCGTGCCCCACCACAACAGGAACGCCGGCAACAATATCGCTGCAGGCGCTATGCCGGCGCTGGACATCCCGGTCCTGCGCACCGCCATACCGGCCTTGGCAGGCCGCTCTGCGCACGTAGCGAGTCTGTCTGACCCCCTCCTGCCGCAGTCCTTTCGCTTGCGGACCTGGCAATACGACCAAAGCGGCAAAGTGATTCGGGCCGTATTGCACGATCAGCCTGTCGGTCCAGGAACCCAGTTGTTCAACTATGGCGTCGCGGGCACGCAACGCAGCTTCACCCGCGTCACAGACGGCAACGGCCAGCACACCGGCTTCGTCTGGCGACGCATCCATGGCCGTTATCTGCTCGAATCGGTCAAAGGCCATGGCTGCATCGGCTGCGCCGCGCCGGGGCTACAGGCCGCGTATGACGAGCAGGGGCGTCTGTCGTACATCAATGGCCTGTACATCGCCCGCCACCCCAACGGCATGCCGGCACGGCTGAGTCTGCCCCAAGGGTTCTGGCCCGACCTGCAGTTGCACTATGACCGGCAAGGGCGGGGCATTTTCTGGTCCAGTACGCTCACCGGCAGCCAGCGCATCCAGTACAACAGCAAGGGGCAGCCCACCACCCAGATCTTTGCCAACGGGGTGCACTGGTCATACGAGTATGATGCGCAGCAACGCCTGCGCACCTTGCGGCAGGCCACCCTACCGGCGTCTGCCTCTGGCCAGGACCCGGACCGCACGGCATCTGCCGTTGCCACGACCACCCTTCATTACACAGAAGACGATGGCTTCTCGCTGACGCATGCCAACGAAACACAAGTGCATGCCATGAATCGGGCAAGCGGCGCCTTGCGTACCCGTATTTCCAGACCCCCCAGCACAAACAACCCTTACCAGGTCTTTTATGAGGACATTATCCTGCGCCACCCGCAGACCGGTCAGGTGATACAGCTGCTGCCCGAAGGCGGTCGCCTGCTCTACACATATACGCCGGGCCAGCGACTGCGCAGCATTGTCTGGGAAGACGCCAGGCAACAACAACACCCGGTTCTGCAGATAGCTGCTGCGGGGCATGCCACGTTCGGCAACCAGGTACGGATGCAGTACCGTCAGGATGACTTTGGCCGTCAGCAGTTGCATCTGGTGGCTCGTGCAGGCACATCCAGTCGTCCGATCCTGGGCCTGGAACGCCTGGTAGCCGGCAGCGGGCGCGTCCTCAAGGAGGACTATTATTATCCGGCAGTAGCCAGCGCCGTTCGCCGATATTATTTTTACGGCAGGCAGCAGCGGCTGGCCGGAATGACCGAGCAGCATTACCTCTACACCAAAGGGCAGTTGTCACACACGCCGGTCGCTTCCGGAAAGCGGCGCGTTTGGTATGCCTGGGATCGCAGCGGCGCCAGTATCGCGCGATTTGACGGCCACCGTACGCAGCGCAGCCGTATCATGCGTGACGCCAGCGGCTTGCCGATGCAGGTTGACCGCCTGGATACGCGCTATGGGGTGAACCGCCGCCTTAATGAGGTTTACCGGCAGGGTCGGCGTATTCAACAAAATCTGCACAACGGCCAGGGCCACCGTATTGCCCGCCGCGATCCGCAGGCGTTTACCCACTTTTATTATCAGGACAACCGGGTTATCGGCCACTGGTCTGTGCCTACGGGCGCGCCACTGCGGGCTCCCTCCAATGGCGCCATTTCACGACGCTACATTTATGCTGGGGCCATTGCGGTTGCCTTTATCGAATACGCCAGGCCCGCAGCGTTCAGCGACGGGTCGCAGCCGGCAGATCTGTCCATTCAATCTGCGCTGCGCCGTCTGCTGAGCGACAGGTCTGCGGGAACGCTGCACTTTATCCACACGGATACCCAGGGGTTGCCGCTGGCTGTGACCGACGGGCAGGCGCAACCCGTCTGGCTGGCACAGCCTGAACCGGAAGGGAAGATGACGCCACTGATCAGTCGCGTACAACTCCCCCTGCGCTATCCGGGCCAGTATGAAGACGAAGCGACCGGCTGGTTCGATAATATCTATCGCACCTACGACCCTGCCTTTGGCCATTATCTGGAACCCGACCCCATCGGCCCCGTGCCCGGCGCCGATCCCCTGGGATATGCAGCCGCGCAACCGCGCCGCTATGTCGATCCGCTGGGCTTGCTGTTATTCGCCTTCGACGGCACCCGCAACCAAGGCAGCAACACCAATTCGAACGTGTACAAACTGCAAAAACTGTACGATTCAGGGCCTGTACACTATATTGGCGGCCCGGGCACCAACGACGGGCTGTCTGCGTTTGCCGAACCGGCTGTCTATGGCGCGGCCAATCCCCTGCAAAGCCCTTACATCATGGGCCCGCTGGGCGTACTGCTGCGCCCTGCAGATGCCATGGCAGGAGAATCTGTCGCCGGCATCGTGCGCACCCAGATGCATCGCCTGATTGACACTCTGCTCAGGGATGCGCAGTCACTGCGAAACGCCAACGGCCATATTCCGATCGATGTCATCGGCTTTTCCCGCGGCGCGGCGGCAGCACGCATTTTTGCGAACCAGATTTTGCAGCAGACACGAGACGGCCTGTTCAGCGCCCGGGTCCACACGCCCTTTGCCAACAATGGCCAGACCCCGGATGCCTTCACGACCGTCAGCGCCTGCCTGGACTTGCGTTTCATGGGCCTGTTCGATACGGTCACGCAGCTTGGCGTGCTGGGCTCGAACAACGCAGCCTACAACTATCAGGTGTCTCCCGCCTGGCAGTGGGTCGCCCATGCAGTGGCCCTGAACGAATATACCAATATCTTCCCGTTAACCTCCATCGGCGACAGTGAGCATGAGAACTTTTACGAAGTCGGCTTTATGGGCAACCACTCCGATATGGGCGGTTCCATACAGACTGCGGATAAGACCCACGTGGCCAACGCCAGCGGCTTGCCCGGCGATCTGGGTAACGTGACATTGCAATGGATGTACCAACAGGGACGGGCGGCGGGCGTAACCTGGCGCCCGCTGCCGCGAACCGCCCTGCGCATCCGCAACCCGCTGGTCCATAACAATCTCATGCGCTATAAATGGCAAGACCCGGCCAGAGAGACACTCGCGCCGGACCGCGAAATGGAAGGCGCCGACCGCGCCTCAATAAGGCAGCATCAGTCTGCACGTGTCGGCAGGGCCAGACGCATGCAGGTAGAACAGTTTATCGAGCGTGATCTGCCGCAGACCCGGCCGCTGACGATAGCCGACCTGTTTTACGGCAACATGATGGCGGTGCCGCCCGGTAAAGAAAAGACGCTGGTCAGCCAGCCGATTGTCGGTCGCGCCGATATCCAGGCATATGCGCGGTGGCTGCGGGAAACCACGGGCTTTGAGTTACAGACAGGCCAGGTATGGTAAAATCTGCCTTTTTTCCACCCTCCGGACGCCATGCTCCCCGAGCTGCAACAACACTTACTTTCACTGCTTCAGGCAGCCGTTCACCATACCCTTCCCGAGGCCAGCCCGGTTATCAAACTGGAACGCCCCAAGCAGGCCGATCACGGCGATATTGCCAGCAACGTCGCCATGCAGATCGCCAAGCCTGCCCGTCGGAATCCGCGTGAACTGGCCCAGGAGATTGTCGCCCATGTGCTGGCCAACCCGGCCGCAGCCGGCGTGGTGGAATCGGCCGATGTGGCCGGTCCTGGCTTTATCAACTTGCGACTGACGCAGGCAACGCACCAGCAGGTCCTGCAGACCATTGCACAGCAGGGCAGCCAGTATGGCAATGCCGCCAGGCGCAACGAGAAAGTCATTGTGGAATTTGTCTCTGCCAATCCCACCGGCCCCCTGCATGTCGGCCATGCCCGCCAGGCGGCCCTGGGCGACTGCGTCTGCCGGCTGCTTGATGCCGGCGGTTACGATGTGCTGCGCGAATTTTATTACAACGATGCCGGCAACCAGATTCACAACCTGGCGGTGAGCACGCAGGCCCGCGCCCGCGGCATCAGCCCCGACGATGCGGCCTACCCTAGCGATGGCTACCGTGGCGAGTATATTGCCGATATCGCCCGCGATTACGTCAACAAGGCAACCGTTGTGGCTGACGGCCGCAGCATCACCGCCACGGGCGAGCTCGATTCACTGGAAGACATCCGCCAGTTTGCCGTGGCCTGCCTGCGTCGCGAGCAGGACCTGGATCTGCTGGCGTTCGGGCTGAAATTCGACAATTACTATCTTGAAAGCTCGCTCTACAGCGACGGTAAGGTGGAAGATACCGTCAACAAGCTGATCGCCAGCGGCTACACATACGAACATGAAAACGCCTTGTGGCTGAAAACGACGGAACTGGGCACCGGCGACGATAAAGACCGGGTGATGCGCAAATCCGATGGCGGCTACACCTATTTCGTACCCGACGTGGCCTATCACGTGGGCAAATGGAATCGCGGCTATACCCACGCCATCAACATCCAAGGCACAGACCATCACGGCACCATTGCCCGCGTGCGCGCTGGCCTGCAGGCCCTCAATCTGGGCATTCCCAAAACCTATCCGTCCTATATCCTGCACAAGATGGTCAAGGTTATGCGCAACGGGCAGGAGGTCAAAATCTCCAAGCGCGCCGGCAGCTATGTCACCATGCGCGATCTGATCGACTGGGTCGGGCAGGATGCCGTTCGCTACTTCCTGATTCAGCGCAAGGCAGATACCGAATTTGTATTTGATATTGATCTGGCGCTGGCAAAGGGCGAAGAGAATCCGGTATATTATGTTCAGTATGCACATGCGCGTATCTGCAAGCTGCTGCGTGACTCGGCCGACCTGACAGACAGTCTGGCCAGCGCCGACAGCAGCAGGCTGGTGGCCCCTACGGAAATCACGCTACTGAAGCGCCTGGCAGAGCTGCCTGGCCTGATTCAAACGGCAGGCCAGGAACTGTCGCCGCATCAGGTCGCATTCTGGCTTCAGGAATGCGCAGCCGATTTCCATTCGTGGTACAACGCCGAACGCATCATGCTTGACGATATCGAATTGAAACGTGCGCGGCTGCGTCTGGCCGATGCCACCCGTCAGGTCATTGCCAATGGCCTTGGCCTACTGGGTGTGTCCGCACCCCAGCAAATGTAAGCGAGACAGCTCCACTATGGCAACACGCAAGAAACGCCCCGCCGCCCGCAGTTCCCGGTCTTCTTCCGGCAAAGGCATGACATTTTCGTCTATCCTGCTGGGCCTGATCATCGGTCTGTCTGTGGCTGCCGTGGCCGCATTCATGATCATGCGTTCGCCCTCTCCCATTCAGGACCGCCGGCAACCGACAACCGGCCAGCCTGGCGCCCTCACCGGCCAGGCCCCAACCAGCCCGGGCGCCACACTGATCGATCCAAACGCGTGGATGAACAGCGACGGCAGCATCAATTCTGCTCAACAGCCGCCGTCCCGCCCGAAAATTGAACCACTACCCCCACTACTGGGCATCCCGGAAAACGCCGACGATATGCCGTTTACGGCTGGCGGCACCCCGACGCCCGCAACACCACCTACAAAAGCGGCGCCCAAAACAGATGACGACCAGATTGCGTCACTGATTAATACGCTGCCTGGAGAACAAGCGACTGCCACCAAGGCGCCGGCCCCAGCAGCGACCCCTTCCAAAAACGGACAGACAGCCGCAGGCCCGGGCACCGCGCCCAAGGCCACCGCAGCAAATACGCCGCCCACAGCGCAGACGCGCAGCAGCGCACCGCGTTACCTGCAAGTGGGGTCCTATCGCGATGAGAAAGAGGCCGATGCCTTTCGCGCCCGCATGATCATGATGGGCTTCAACGTGCAGATCCAGAAAGCCAGAGTGAACAATATGGACGTCAATCGCGTCCGTATCGGCCCCTTCGATAGCGATAAGGAACTGAGTGAATCCCGTGCCCAGCTCTCCGGGGCCAAGATAAACTCCACCATTGTGCGCTAGGCCAGGGCACGCCAGGCGGGGAACTTTACGGGGCGCAGCAGGTCCTAATGCAGTACCGCCGGATCCAGTGGCGGCTCGCGGGCATGAGTGCCCGAATATTAACCATTTTACAAACAGACTATGAAATCATCCTCCATTGTGCTCCGTTTCGTATCTGCCGCCCTGCTTACCGGTGCTGCAGCCTTTGTTCCCGTCATGGCCCAGTCCGGACCGGCATTCAAAACGTTGAATACCGCCCAGCCGTCAGGGTCAGCAGACAAAGTTGAAGTGATGGAATTTTTCGCCTATAGCTGCCCTCATTGTGCAGAAATGGAACCGATGGTGGAAAAATGGGCAAAAACCTTGCCTGCCAACGTCGCGTTCGTACGAGTTCCAGTCGCTTTCAATGCCGCCATGCAACCCATGCAGCAACTGTATTATTCGCTGGAAGCGTTGGATAAGCTTGATCTGCATCCGAAAGTATTCAATGCCATTCACCAGGAAGGCAAAAAACTGTTTACCAAGGCTGCCATTATCGACTGGGCTGCCAGCCAGGGCATCGACAAGGCGGCCTTTACCGCTGCATTCGATTCTTTCGGCGTGACGGCTAAGGTCAAACGTGCCGCAGAAATGACCGACACCTACGCCATTGAAGGCACGCCTTCGTTTGCCATCGGCGGAAAGTACGTGACATCTCCTGGCATGACGGGCGACTATGCGTCCAGCATCACGCAAGCGCAGAAACTGCTTGACCAGGTTCTCGCCGAGAAAAAATAAACGGCAGCAAACGCGTGCTGGATCTGCGCGCCTCGCATACTGCACGGTGTGCGACGCGTGCCGACGCCGCCCGATCGCTTGCGGGTTGTCAATGTCAAGGTGCCCGCAGCCAGATCACGCCACGGGAAAACCGGGTGCTTGGGTTTATACTGACCGTTGATCCGATCCTCTTTTCCAATTTTGCGATAATTGCGCATTATTGCAGTTCAAGAGAACGCAGTCGCGGCTACGCAATGCTTTCAAGGACGTTCATCCCGGTGTGAACGCCAATGGCCGCCTCGCCTGCGCGACCATTGAATGCAACAGGCCTGTCGGCAGCGAGATGACACATGAGCACACGCCCCCCTTTGGACACCCCTACCCTGCACGATCAGCACGGCCGCTGGCCGCAGGCTGAATCTGTCGAAGACTTCCGCCGCAATCTTGCGTCGGTTCAGGCACGCATCCAGGCCTCATGCCAGCGAGTCGGACGCGATCCGGCCAGCGTGCGTCTGCTGCCGGTAAGCAAGACCAAACCCGAGGCAAGCCTGCGCCTGGCCTATGCGGCCGGCTGCCGCCAGTTCGGCGAAAACAAGCCGCAGGAAGCTTACCGCAAGTGGGAGCAGATGGCCGACCTGACCGATCTGCACTGGTCGGTGATCGGCCATTTGCAGACGAATAAGGCCAAGCTGGTCGCGCGCTTTGCCACTGAGTTCCAGGCGCTGGACAGCCTGCGTGTGGCCGAGGCCCTGGAGCGGCGCCTGCAGGCCGAGGGCCGCGGGCTCGATGTATTCGTGCAGGTCAACACCTCGGGAGAAGCCAGCAAATATGGCCTGCCGCCAGAGGAGGTCGCCGCCTTTTTGCAGCAACTACCGGCATTTTCGGCCTTGCGTGTGCGAGGCTTGATGACGCTGGCGCTGCTGTCGGCCGAAGCCTCGCGCGTGCGCAACTGTTTCATCCTGCTGCGCGAACTGCGCGAACGACTGCGCCAGGACGCGCCTGCCAGCATCGCACTTGATGAACTATCCATGGGCATGTCGGGCGACTACGAAATTGCCATTGAAGAAGGCGCGACCGTGGTACGCGTCGGCCAGGCCATTTTCGGCGCACGCGACACGCCTGACGCCTATTACTGGCCATCAGCAGAACAAGGAGAAGCACGTTGACCGATACAGTAGAACCCGGAACGTACACCGACCAGGTATCTTCGCTGCGCCCGCTCCCGATTGACGTGGTCTCGGTCCAGTCGCAGGTCGTCTATGGCCGGGTGGGCAATAACGTGGCTGTACCCGCGCTCCAGGCACAGGGCCTGACCGTCGCCACGGTCCCGACCGTGGTCTTCAGCAACACTCCGCACTATCCCACGTTTCACGGCGGCGCTATTCCCACCGAATGGTTCAACGGGTACCTGAGCGATCTGTTCGCACGCAATGCACTGGGACAGCTGCGGGCCGTCCTGACCGGCTACATGGGTGGCCCGCAGCAGGCCCGGTTATTAGCTGAGTGGCTTGTGCGTGTCCTGAAGGCCCGTCCCGCCCTGCAGGTAGTGATCGACCCCGTCCTGGGCGATCATGACACCGGGCAGTATGTCAGCCCGGATATGGCAGACGCCTATCTGCGCCATCTGCTGCCGCTGGCCGACGGACTCACTCCCAATGGCTTCGAGCTGCAACAGCTCACGGGTGTAGTAGGATCGGATATTGATGGCGTGGTCACTGCCGCGCGTCGTTTGCTGATCGGCCGCACGCAATGGATTGTGGTCACCAGTGCGGCACCTGCCGCCTGGCCCGAAAACCAGATGCTGGTGGCCGTGGTGACGCGACATGAGCATAAGATCCTGAGCCATGCCCGCATTGATGCCTCGCCCAAGGGTACGGGTGATCTGTTCAGCGCCACCCTCACAGGCCAGTTGCTAAGCGGCGCATCGCTATTTGACGCAGCCAGTTACGCCTGTGATCAACTGATTGGCGCATTGACACTTACCCGCCAGGCGCAATCGGCCGAACTGCTGCTTCCCCCTGCCACCGGTTTTATGCCAGGCCAGGCAGCCCGGGCCGAATAGTCTTTGCCTGCTGCGCAGCAGGCGCCTGGCATGGCCATCAGGACGCTCGACGCGACACATGCCATCTCGCATCTTTATCTATCGAACGCATCTTCAGCACGTACCCGCCGCATGGCCTTTCTCACCGATCCCGTACACTTCACAGATATCTGCGACCGAGTACGGGCGACCGTCCTTGCTCAGGCCACGCCCGCTTTGCTCAAGGCCTGCTGCAGATCGGCAATCAGGTCGTCGACAAACTCCAGGCCAATATGCAGGCGCGCCACCTGCGCATCACCATTTGCAAGATCGCCAAAGTAGGCATGGTTACGCAACGCGCCGGTATCGACCCACTGCACCAGGCTTTCGTAACCGCCCCAGGAATAACCAATACCGAACAGCGTCAATGCATTGACGAAGGTGCGCATCTGTTCGGCAGACAGGGCCAGCGCAACCGACAACAAGCCGTTTGAACCGGTGCAATCGCGCTTCCACAAATCATGACCGGCATCTTGCGGCCAGGCCGGATGGAAAATCTGTTGCACCACAGACTGCTGCGCCAGCCACTGGCAGACTGCCAGCGCATTGCGCGCATGCTGTTCCATGCGCACCGGCAGCGTACGCACCCCCCGGATGGCCAGCCAGGCATCATCTGCGCTGATGGAGAAACCCATCGCATACTGATTGGTGTCGATGGTCTTGATAAGCTCGGGGTCGTTGGCAATGACTGCGCCCAGCATCAGGTCGGAGTGCCCGGCCACATATTTGGTGCCGGCCACGATACTGACATCGGCCCCCAATGCCAGGGGCTGGTAGGCGTAGCCGGAACCCCAGGTATTGTCGGCAACCAGGATCAGCCCGTGCCGCCGGGCGAATTCAGCCAGCGCCGGCATATCCAGCATTTGCATGAGCAAAGACCCAGGCGCTTCCACATACAGTATTTTGGTGTTTGGCTTCACGTGCTGCTCCAGCGCGTGCAGGTCTTTGGCCGACGTAAAGGTGGCATCAATCCCCATGCGCTGCAGCACGGTATTGTTCAGGTGATAAACCGGCCCGTATACGCAATCGGCAGCCAGCAGGTGATCGCCCGCGCTCAGCAGCGAGAGCAGCGCCATGCTGATGGCGCCCAGGCCCGACGAGGCCAGAAAGGCGCGTTGCCCGCCTTCGAGCGCGCAGAATATATCTTCCAGGGCGGCGTGAGTTTCCATGCCCATGCGACCATAAGTGACCAGGCGTTCGCCGCGGCTTTTGCGTTTGTAGGTGTCCTCCAGGTCTTCGACCGTATTGAATCTGACTGTACTGGTACGGATAGCCGGCAGACCCACTGGCGCAACCGGATGCTGCGCGTCACACGGCGCAGTGCCCAGATGCTGTAAACGGGTATGAATGGAAGATTCAGAAGACATGGTGCGACCCTGTGGTTTATGATTCAAACAGTCAACCATTATAGCCACGTCCGATCCGGAGACATCATGATCAGCGTCGACACCGCATTCGTTTTCGCGGGTATTGCCTGCCTGCTGGCGCTCTCGCCAGGGCCCGATAATCTGTTTGTGCTGTTTCAATCCATGTTCTGGGGCTGGCGTGCCGGATTCATGATAACGCTGGGGCTGTGCACCGGCTTGCTCTGGCATACCTTCATCGTGACGATCGGCGTCGCCGCCCTGATCGCCGCATCGCAGACTGCGTTTCTGGTGCTCAAGCTGGTTGGCGCCGCCTATCTGCTCTACATGGCCTGGCAGGCATGGCACGCGCCGCCGGTCTTTGCCTCGGGCGAGACCGCCCCCTCGCGCCGCAGTGACCTGCAGTTTTACCGACGCGGCATTCTGATGAGCGCCACCAATCCCAAACTCAGTATTTTTTTCCTGGCCTTTCTGCCGCAATTTGCCCGCCCCGAGGCGGGCTCAGTCACACTGCAATTGCTGATGCTCAGCGCCATATTCATTGTGTGCGCGCTCCTGGTCTTCAACCTGGTGGCAGCCTTTTCCAGTTTTGTGGGACGTTATCTGAAGCAATCGGCACTGGCCCAGCACGTGCTCAACAAACTGGCCGCCGTGATATTTGTCGGCCTGGCGGTCAAACTGGCCACGAGCAGCAAATAAAAACGCCGGGCCTGTCGGGTGCACATCTGCCTGTTCTGCTTGATAGCCTGTGCAGCCAGTTCGTCCTGGTACCGTAATGCCGTACCGCAGCGCTGCCGTATGGCCCTGTTGCCGCAACCGCCGCCTGCCATGGCCAGCGCCTACTTCAGGCGAATATCCAGCCGGACCACGTCGCCCCGATAAATACCGTCGCCAATAAAGACAATGGTGCCATTCTGGTCAACAGCGCTGCGGTGTACATGGGCAACCGGTGCGTTCAGGGGCAGTTGCAGCAGGTCGGCCAGTTCAGGGTCAGCCGAACCCAGCGTCAATGTCTGGTGGGCTTCGACAATGTCCAGCCCGGGCAAGTCACGCAAAATGCGCATGGACGTTTTGGTTTCGAAAGCCTTGGCCGGAATACGCCGACACACCTTCTCGTCGATGAAGACTTCGCCCAGGTAATAGGGACGCCCGTTGCGCCAGTGACGGCGGTGCCAGTACTGGTAACTTTGCGCCAGCTTGCCCAACGACAGGTCGGCCGAGGACGGCATGCGCCGGTCCCTGGCTGACAGAATTTCAATACTCACCCCCTCGGGAGCGATAAGCTGACCGTCCCAGTTGGATGCCACTTCGCACCAGAACTGTTCTTGCGGCTTGCCGATAACAAAGGTGCCTTTTGCGCGATACCGCTCAATCAACTTTTCCGCTTGCAGCAAGTCCAGGGCCTGGCGTACCGTTGCGCGGGCGACCTGACATTCCTCGGCCAATTCATCAACGGTCGGAATTTGCGAGCCGACAGGCCACTGACCCGATTCGACCCGCCGCCGAAACAGGCTGGCCAGTTGTACATAGCGGGCGGCAGCGCTGCGGCTGAAATCAATTGGTGCGGTGCTGTTTCTGGTCTGCGCTTGCGTCATCTTCCTGTCCATTGTGTTGGCGCGGCCGGCCGGAAAACAAAATGCATAAGCACCTTTCCACCTGCGACACCGCCATTAACTAGTGCATTATACCGAGTCATGCAGCCGGCCATGTAACCAAAGGCATATCAATCAGACTATCGTCCCTTGAACACCGGCGTCCGCTTTTCAACCACGGCTCGCACAGCCTCGCGCGCATCTTCCGAATTCATCAGTTTGGTGCTGTACTGCTGTTCAAGTTCATAGCCTTCGTCCACCGGCATGGCTTCGATCCGGTTCAAAGCCTCTTTCATGGTCACCAGGCCGATCCGGCTTTTGGACGCAATGACCTGCGCCATATCCATCGCAGTCGGCATCAGCAATCTTGGCGCAACCACCCGCTCCACAAAGCCTACGCGATGCGCTTCCCAGGCACTAATCTGTTCGCCCGTAAACGCCATATAGCGCAAGCTGCCTTGCGGCACCAGGCGACCGGTATGCGCACCGCCACCACAACGCCCGACATTAATTTCCGGCATGGAAAAAGTGGCCTTTTCCGAAGCGACGCGAATATCGCTGCTGCTGGCCAGCACACTGCCAGCGCCCAGCGCCGGCCCATTGACCGCCGCAATGACCGGAACAACACAATGGCGAATAGCATGGAATGTGGCGCGCACCACTTTGGCCCTTGCGGGATCTTCCTGCGGTGTTGCGGCCAGAAACTCCTTGAGTTCGAGTCCGGCGCAAAAGGCTTTGGTGCCCTTGGCGGTCAATACGACGACATTGATATCGTCCATGGCATTGATCGATTCAAACGTCCGGGTGATGGCCTCATAGCGCGCCAGGGTCAGGGCATTGACCGGTGGCGAGTCTAGTGTGACGATGGCGATGTTTCCCTGCTTTTCCAATTGGATTTCATTCATATTGATTTTCCTTTGCTTCAAACAATGCCAGATTCGCGTAGCTGGCGAACCTTCGCTGCGTCATAACCAAGATCAGTCAGAATTTTTTCTGTATGCTGTCCCAGCAGCGGCGGTGGCGACTCAAACTGCAGCGGCTGGTTGGTGAAATTGATCGGGCAGACGACCTGTGGCACTGCAACGCCGGCAGGATGCGGCACGCTACGCAGCATGCGACGATGCTGAACTTGCGGCTCCTGAAACACCTCGGGAATACTATTGATCGGGCCGCAAGGCACGCCGGCTGCGCTCAGGGCCGCAACCAGTTTGGCACGCGGCCAGCGGGCAAACTCTTCCTGCAACAGCGCCGTCAGTTCGGCAACGTTGCGCGCTCGCTGGGCATTGACACTGAATCGCGCATCGCTGGCCAACTCGGGCCGCTGCAGTGCATCGCATAACTTGACGAATTGCCTGTCGTTGCCGACAGCCAGAATGACATCCCCATCCTGGCAGCAATAGACATCCTGCGGCTGAATATTCGGGTGCGCATTGCCGCCGCGCCTGGGTGTGTTGCCGGACAGCAGATGATTCATGGCCTGGTTCGACAGCACAGCAGTCTGGACGTCCAGCATGGCCAGATCAATATACTCGCCTTCGCCTGTCTGCTCGCGATTGGCCAGTGCTGCCAGCACAGCCACCGCCGTATACATGCCTGTCATCAGGTCGACGATGGGGATGCCCACTTTCTGCGGCCCGCCGCCGGGCTTGTCGTCCCGCTCGCCGGTCACACTCATCAAGCCGCCCATGGCCTGAATCAGAAAGTCGTAGGCAGCTTCGTTTTTACGAGGACCGTCCTGGCCGAAACCGGTCACCGAGCAATAGATCAGACGCGGATTCACTTGTTTCAGACTGGCGTAATCCAGACCATATTTTGCCAGCGCGCCCGTTTTGAAATTTTCAAGCACGATATCGCAGTCTTTAGCCAGATCGCGCACAATCTGCTGTCCTTCAGGGGTATCCAGGGCCACGGTGATGGATTCCTTGCCACGATTGACCGACAGATAGTAGCCGGCCTCGGCCGTGTTGTTGCCCGCACCGTCCTGTAAAAACGGAGGACCCCATGCCCGTGTATCGTCCCCCTGCCCGGGCCGTTCTACCTTGATGACCGTCGCTCCCATGTCTGCCAGCAACTGGCTCGCCCATGGCGCAGCCATGATGCGACTCAGATCCAGCACCCGTACGTGCGACAGTGGCCCGCTTTTCTGACTCATCCTTCCCTCTCCTTAAACTGGCATGACCGCTTCGGTGGTCATGCGCACCGTCAACAAACCATGACGATTTATCCTGGCGCATCGTCTGCGCCGCATGTGCCGGTATACCAACATCCGAACACGATATCGCGCTGCACCAATAGGACATAATTATAGCCTATATAGTTCAATAATACGACCTATTGACATTACATACAGAATACCCTAGCATGTTCGGTGTCCAGTGCTGCGATACCCGCCACAGCCTTAGATAGAAAAACAAACGGGCACAACACATTATTAATGAGGAACTCAATGAGACAGTCTTCCCCTATTTCGTCCCTTGCCCCTGGCGCCGGTTTGCGCATCCAGGGTGTCCTGGCAGTTGCGCTGACGTTCTGCGCCACGCTGCTGGCACCCATGCCGGCGCTGGCTGCCGACGACGCCTATCCGTCCAAGCCGATCAAGGTGACCGTACCGTTTCCACCGGGTGGCTCCAGCGATACTGCCGCGCGCATTCTGGCCGACGGCATGTCCAAGCAGTTGAAACAAACCCTGGTGGTGGAAAACCGCGCCGGTGCCGCCGGCACGATTGGCATCGCTTCGGTGGTCCGTGCCCAGCCCGATGGCTATAATCTGGGTGTAGGTCCGGTAGGCGGCACGATCATTGGCCGCCTGATCGGCATGAAAGTGCCTTATCAGCCGCAAGACGTGGTCCCCATTGCCAACATCGGCTCGCTCCCACTTGTGGTTGCCGTCAATAAGGACCTGCCGGTCAGCAATATCAAGGAACTGGTGGCGCTGGCTAAATCCAAGCCGGGTAGTCTGTCTTACGGCACTTCCGGCGCAGGCACGCCCGGCCATCTGGTATTCGAGTACTTCAAAAAAATCGCCAACCTTGACATCGTGCATATCCCGTACAAAGGCGACTCGCCGCTGACCAGCGATTTGATCGGCGGCCAGGTTCCTATCGGCATTCTGACCGGGCCGGCCGCAAAAGCGCAATTGAGCAATCCCAAGCTCAAGTTTCTGGCCGTCAGCAGTGCGCAGCGCTATCCGCAAATGGACAAGATTCCGACGCTGGTCGAAAGCGGCTATCCAGACCTGAACATCGAGATCTGGAACTTGCTGATTGCGCCTGCAAAAACCGATCCGGCCATCCTGGCGCGCCTGAACACTTCCATGAACCAGGTTCTGAAAGAACAAGACACGGTGTCTCGCCTGGATGCCCAGGGCTATCTGCCCCCGGTGCCCATGTCGCTGGAACAGGCCAAAGCGTTTGTTGAAACCGATCGCAAGAAATGGGAAACCATTGTCAAGACGACCGGCGTGACAATCGGGCAATAAAGGGCAGTAATGGACAGTAAGCCGGCCGGCCACGGAAGCTTGCGACAATAGCCGGCCGGCGCGTGACGCACGGGCAGCGTCGGTCGATAACCTGATTTTTTCGGCGATCTGATTTTTTCTGTCGCCCGCCTGTTGCAAGGCGGGCGCATCTGATGAAAGGAATGTGAATGCTGCTTGTAGATACCCCTGCCGAACTGGCAACCCATTGCGGACAATCTCTGGGCACCAGTCAGTGGTTTACCGTCACGCAGGATCAGATCGACCACTATGCGCGTCTTACCGGTGATGATCACTGGGTACATGTTGATGTTGACCGTGCGCAGCGAGAGATGCCCGAAGGCAAGACCATTGCGCACGGCTTTTTTATTCTCTCGTTGATTCCGGTGATGGCCAGGGATATTTTCAAAATCAGCCGGCGCGGCAAGGGTTTGAACTATGGCCTGAATCACTTGCGCTTTGTCAGCCCGGTGCCGGTAGGCTCGCAGGTACGGCTGCAGCAGACACTGGAAGATGCGCAACCGAAAAACGGTGGTACGCTCTTTACGTTTTCCAATACATTTGAAATAAAAGGGGAAACGCGACCCGCACTGGTCGCCACCATGCTGCTGCTTATTTATGACAACTAAAATACGGCGGGTCATACCCGGCAGCAGATGCCTCTATCGAAGCCGAAGCGTGCCAGATACGCAGCCCTGCCTGCCGCCGGCATTCGCATCAATGCACATCTACAGTAACGCGCTCAATGCCCACAGAGTATTATTCGGACCAAGGCAAATTCAGACCAAACCACGCCCCCTCGCACCTGACACGGGCAGCCGTCATTAATCTGGACAACGCTCGCCCCGTTTGCCAACACCAGCGATAACGCCAGCCGGCACAAGCAAGGCAGCCTCCCTCGAAAAAAATCGGAATACGCACCCTGCTTCATTCAATATTAAAAGAATTTGCAACCCTATGCTTGCCGGCATGCCAACGCCAGCGTGTCGCCTGGCGCGATAGCCAAGCCTGCGTGCGCGGCATGTGCTGCGGTTCAATTTCAGATAATTTTTTTCTCGCGCAACTGGGCAATGGCCGCCGGGTCCAACCCCAGTAACTCATTGAGCACCTCGTCGGTATGTTCGCTCAGAGTCGGAGGCGGACGTCGATAGCTGACCGGGGTTGCCGACAGTTTCAACGGGTTGGCAATTTGCGGGATACGGCCCGCGGTCGTATGCTGCATATGCATCAGCATATCGCGGTGCTGCAGTTGCGGATCCTCGAACACCTGGCTCAGATCGTTGATCGGCCCGCAGGGCACGTTCATGGCGTCCAGTTGATCCTGCCAATGCCGGATCGGATGCTTGGCCATCTCGGCCTGCAATAGCGGAATGAGCTCCTTCTGGTTTTGCGCGCGCAGGCGGTTCAGCACAAAACGGGGATCGTCTGCCAGCTGCGGCAACCCCAGCAGTTGTACAAACTGGCGAAACTGCGAGTCGTTGCCAACTGCGATCATGAGATAGCCATCGCTGCATTCAAAGGCCTGGTACGGGCAGGTAATGGGCGATGCCGTCCCCATGCGCTTTGGGACAATGCCCGACACCAGATAATTCATGGCGACATGCCCGATGGATGCCACCTGCGCGTCGAACAGGGCGATGTCGATATGCTGACCCTCGCCCGAAACCGCATCGCGATGATTCAGCGCTGCCAGGATACCGATAATGGCGTAAAAGCCTGCCGTCAGGTCCGACACCGCGTAGCCGACTTTTTGTGGCCCGCCCCCTGGCTCTTCTGCAGGGTTGCCAGTCAGGCTCATCAGACCGCTCATGGACTGGAATATCGGATCGTACCCGGGCCGATGGCTGTAGGGCCCGGATTGGCCGAAGCCGGTAATGGAACAATACACCAGACGCGGATTGACGGCTTTGAGCGACGCATAATCCAGACCATAACGGGCCAGATCGCCGGCCTTGAAGTTCTCGATCAGCACATCGCACTGCTTGACCAACTGGCGAATCATCTCCTGGCCTTCCGGGCTGGAGATATTGATCGTGACCGAGCGTTTGCCACGATTCATCGCCAGAAACGACGAGGTCTCGGCTGTGTCGTTGCCGGCTTCATCCCTGGCCCGGTAGCCCTGCTGCCGGACATCATCGCCGCGACCGGGGCGCTCCACTTTGATTACGTCTGCACCCAGATCGGCCAGCATCTGACCGGTCCACGGCCCGGAAAATACCCGTCCCAGGTCCAGGACCCGGATATGCGAAAGCGTTTGTGCCATGTCTACTCCAATTTCATTTCAGTTGCTATAGTCAGATGCGCCATTGAACGCGCTATTCAATGGCGATTTTCAGTTGTGTTCTCGCCATGTCCGGCGCCGCGACGTTATGCGCCACAATGTTCCGGACGGAAAACCTGTTTTTCCGGATGGAAGCAATGGCGCATGTCAACGGCTTGACCCGCGCGCTGCCGGCAAGGCTCCTGGTCATGACACTGGCAGCGCCAGCACCACCTTGGCCAGGATATTGCGCTGGATCTCGTTGGTTCCGCTGAATATCTTGGCTGCTGCGGCGTTGTAAAGGGGCATCTGCAAATCATCCACGGTCACGACCTGCTCACCGGTCTCATCAACCTGCCCCTGGCCGGTGGCCAAAAATGCGGCGGCGCCTGCCGTGCCTGCCTGTTCTCCTGCCGCATCCAGCAGCAGAAGCGATGCCTTCTCGTGCGTTTCCGTCGCCCATATTTTCAGCAGCGACACATTGGCCGGCAACGGCTCATTGCGCCGGACAATATCGGAAAACGCCGCATAGGCAGAAGACAGATCGACAATATCCATATGCAACTGGGCATACTCGGCCATGAAGGCCGGATCTTCGTTCAGCCCGGTCGCGCCGATAACCTTGTCAATCATGGCCAGCGTGTTCTGTGCATGTTTGGGGTTGCCGCTAAACAGGCGTTCGAAGCCGAGCAGCGCCTTGGAAATGGTCCACCCCTGGTTCAATTGTCCCACCAGGTTCTCTTTGGGCACTTTCACATCATCGAAGAAGATCTCGCAATATTCCTCGTCTCCGGCAATGGTGCGGATCGGCCTGACCGTGATGCCGGGCGTGCGCAGATCCACCATCAGAAAGCTGATGCCTGCCTGCTTCTTCACCTCCTTGTCGGTGCGCACCAGCATAAACATATGGCTCGCATCCTGGGCCAGCGTGGACCAGGTTTTCTGGCCATTGACAACGAAATACTCATCCTGCGCCACAGCCTCGCAGCGCAGGGATGCCAGATCGGACCCGGCGTTGGGTTCCGAATAGCCCTGCGCCCAGACATGCTCACCCGACAGGATGGCCGGCAGGTACTTTTGCTGTTGCTCCGGCGTGCCGTAGCGAATCAAAATCGGCCCCAGCATGACCAGACCCTGATCGGGCGGGCGGCCTACGCCGTAGCGTTCCTGCTCTTCGATATAGGCAATCATTTTTTCCGCAGACAATGCCATGCCGCCGTATTGCCTGGGCCATGAAGGCGCTATCCATTTCTGACGCGCCAGCGTGCGATACCAGTCGCCGATCTCGTGCCAGTGCAGGCGGCGGGTGCGATGGCGCAAGTGCTCCGGATAGTGCCCCCGATAAAAAGCACGCAACATTTGCCGGAACTCGGTTTCAGGCATCGCGTCCCAATCGCCTTCGGTGGGAAACGAAGTCCAGGTTTTTTCTGGTGCTTCCGCGTTGCCAGCGGGGTCGGCCGACCCGGCCGGCTGCTGTTGCAGCGCCTTCAAATAACGCGTCACATGAGCGCGCCGGTTGCCCAACTCGCTGGACAGCGCAATGGCTTTTTTGAGCATCAGGCCGACATCGGATTCGTCCGAATACCCCATGCCGCCATGCATTTGCACTGCCAGACGGGTCACGTGACCCGCGGCCTGTTCGGCGCGAGCCTTCAGTCGGCTGGCCTGCATGGCCAGCACAGCGGGCGTCTGCCCTGGCGCCGCAGTGATTTCCCACAGGGCAAATTCGAGCATCTGCAATTGGATATAACTGTCTACCATGCGATGCTGCAGACTTTGGAATGAACCTATCGGTTTGCCAAACTGCACCCGCACCTTCATGTATTCGAGGGTGGTATCAAAGGCGCGCCGGGCGCAGCCGAGCAATTGCGCCGACAGCGCAATCCGGGCGTAATCATTGGCTTTATCCACTGCAGCCAGCACTTGTGAGCCGCGCGCAAGCACCTGTGCCTCATCAACGGGACATGCCTGCAATTGCAGTGACCCCATGCTACCCGCATCCACCCGCCGCAAGTCGGTCAGTTGCATGCCTTCTGTGCCCGCTTGAATCCACAACAGAACATCGTCGTTCTGCTCGCGCGCCAGAATAAGCCAACCGCTGGCGCCCGTGCCGGGCGACACGCCTACAAAGCGTCCCGAAACAGCGCGCGCTGCGCCATCCCCTGACACGACCGGGCCCGGGCATGCCTGGACCTGTCCCGGGAACTGTTGCCAGGCAGTGCCGGCAACCAGGGACCCATCCGCAATCGCTGCAAGCAGGCGATCTCGCAGCGGGCTTGGCGCAAGTGAACACAGCAGCGTCACGGTTTGCACGGCCACAGCGAGCAGTGGTTCTGCCGGCAACGCGGCACCCAGTTCCTGGGCAATGGCGTTCATTTCACCCAGACCCAGACCCAACCCGCCCTGCTCCTCGGGAACCAGCACGGCCAGCCAGCCCGCTTCAGCCATTTGCTGCCAGAACGCACGGTCCAGGGTAGGCGGCTGCAATACACGCTGGCGAATGCGCTCAGCGTGATTGGTGCGTGACAGAAAATCCCTGGCGCTGTCGCCAAAGGCATCGATTTGTTGCTTGTCCAGTGACATTTACTTTCCTGCTCCCTGAGCAAATTCATACAGTTTCGATGGGTTGTTCACCCATACCTGCTGGCGAGTCGCGTCGGTGCCGAACCAGTCCCAGGCCAGCTCGATCAGCCGACCCGCATCCGGAGCCCGCTCGCCCATTCGAACGTACGGCCAATCTGATCCCCACAGCACACGGTTTACATTGGCCGCAAGCAGCGCATCGTGAAACGGCCGCACATCAGCGTAGTCCGGTGCCTGGGTCGATACCCGACACACCGACAGCTTGATCCACAAACGGTTCTCACCCAGCAACCGGCAGATCAGTTGGAACAGCGGGTCCTGCACACCCTGGGAAAGCACAACACTGGCCATATGGTCAATGACCACAGGCAGGCCCAGATCTGTCACGCGCTCCAGCCACGGCGCATAGCGCTCATACGGGCCCCACATTTGCACATGCATACCGGCAGCGCGCATGGCCGGCGCCAACGCCTCGATACTGTCAAACCCCACGCTTCCCGGAAACAGATTGCCTTGCGGATCGCGCGCTTCGATAAAGCGCAGACCGCAAATGCCGGCAGCACGCCAGGCAAGCAGCTGCTGGGCATCGGTTCCCGGCGCGGCCACGCCAATACCACGCAGTTGCGCAGGCCGTTGCGCGATAGCGTCGATGATGGCCGATACATCGGTGCCGTAAGGCGCTGGCTGCACCAGCACCCCACGCTGCATGCCGACGGTATCGAGCATGTTCAGATAACGGGCTGCGGGCGCATCCGGCGGCGCGTAGGTAGAGCGCAAGTGCAAGGGAAAATCGCCATAGGGGCCAAAGACATGGCAATGAGTATCACAACTGTCGTCGAACAACGTCACCGCGGGCGACGTTGGCATGCGCGGCATTTCCACGCTATCGGGAATGTAGTTTTCGGTCACGCCGCAATATCCTCCAGGCAGATGGCCGCCAGCGTACTCAGGGCCTGTACGCCGTCACGCTGCGCTGGCACCAGGGGGCTGGCCGCGCCATCGGGCAGCGGAATTTCGTGGGCATTGAGGGTCATGGACACCATGGTGTAATAGCCCACCACGGCGGTCAGCTCGACAACGCCGGTCACATCGAACCAGGCGCGGATGCGCTCATATACAGCGGGCGCAACGGTGCCGTGCGCCAACAACTGCCGCGCAAACTCATAAACAGCGGCATCCTGCTGCTCGGTAAAACCCGGCGCCTGGCAGTGCTTGATTTCATCTGCAATTGCCTGCGGCAGGCCGGCGGACAGCGCAGCCTGCTCGTGGATATACCACTCGATCTGACTATTCCAGTGGCGCGCCGTCACCAGAATCGCCAACTCGTTCAGTCGAGGCGGCAGGCTGGTGCCAAAGCGCAGCATTTCGCCCAGCTTCTGCCAGCGCTGGGCCAGCTCAGGATTGTGCAGTACGGCGCGCAATGGTCCAACCAGCCGGCCACGCGGGCCGCTCACGATGTCGTCATAGACGGCACGCTGGGCTTCGTTCATGGTCTCTACAGTGGGAAAAGGGATACGACTCATAAATGTTCCTGGAGTTGTTGCAGTGATATCTTTTGAAAACAGAGGGCAGGCACCCTGGCAGTCAGGGAGTTTCTGCCGGTTCGGTGGCGACAACGGAAGAGCGGCGCACGAATACGTCGGCATGCCAGCGCGCCAGATCGGGCGCACGCTGGCGCCAGTTCAGATCGGCAAACCGGTAGTCAAGATAGGAAAGCGCGCAGCCAATCGTGATGGCCCCCATATCAAACTGCCCTTGCTCAATATCGTCCACGTTGTCCTGCAGAAAATTAAGCGTCGCTTCGGTTTTAAGCGCAAACGCGCTTAACCAGGCAGGCGTCTGTTTTTCTTCGGTCTTATTGCGTTCCTGGCGAAACAACAGCAGGGCATCCATGAAGCCATCGCCCAGCGCCTGCTGCCTTAACACGCGCACGCGCTGTTGCGGGTCTGCAGGAAACAACGCCAGGCCCCGTTCAGCGGCACGCCAGGCCAGATACTCACAAATGACGCGCGAATCAAACAGGCTATAACCATCGTCAAGCACCAGCGTGGGCAGCTTGATCAGCGGATTGTCGGGAAGCAATGTCAGATTCGGCTCGGCCATGGCAACCGGCGTGCGAACCAGCTCAACGGCGTCAGCCTGGCCGGTTTCGTGAAGAACGATCATTACTTTGCGCACGAACGGCGAGCGGGGTGACCAATGCAGTTTCATCATGTCTCTTGATAGTTAAGTTGCAATTTTCAGGCGTCCTGCGGTTGGTCAGGACACGGCTTTTTTATAGGGGATACGGGCCAGCTGGAAGGCATCCCTGGTATGCGAATACCAGCCGGCGCCATGCATGCGTCCGACCAGGTCCAGCTTATTGCCGTCGATATAGCATTTGTCTGCGTCAATCACGGCGGCATCATCCACGTGCAGGCCTTCGACCCGGGCAAGCAAAATGATGCGTTTGCTATCGACATCAATTTCCTTCCACAACCGGCATTCCAGCGCCACAGGGCTGCCGGCAATCCGGCCTGGCTTGATCTTTTCCGAAGGCAGCGTAGCCAGTCCAGCTTCCCGCAGCTCATCAATGTGAAAGGGATACTCGGTGGCGGTGATGTTCATGGCGTCCATCAGCGAGGCCGGCACCAGATTGATAACAAACTCGCCAGTGCGTTCAATATTGCGCAGGCTGTCTTTCTTTTCGTCACCATGATGACCAATGCCAAGCGCCACGACAGGCGGATCACCGGACAGCACGTTAAAAAAAGAAAACGGCGCAGCATTGTAGGCGCCGTCCTCAGCCTGGGTGACCACCCAGGCGATGGGGCGCGGCAGCACGACGCTCCCCATCAGTTTGTAGGTATTTTTTCCTTCCAGTGCCTGCATATCGAAATACATTATTTGTCTCCGTGTGTGCCAAAGTCATGGTTTTGCCCGACGCCAGGGTCACATTGGTGAATGCCGCAAGTGTGAATGTGTCATGATGAATGTTAATGGCGAAAAAACAAAAGGCGAAAAAGCCATACTTATGACCTTTAAAATATAACATCAATCCCGCGCCTGAACAAGCGTCAAGGCGGCAGGAAAGACTTAAAGCAGAAAACGTGTTGACAATGCGCTACCGACCGGCTCGTGCAACGTATCCAGAACGCGCGACACGCCGGCCCGTGTCATGGCCTGGAAGGTGCCCGGACACGCGCGCCGAATTTATCCATCTGATACGAAACGAGCGACCTCGTGTCAAGCCGACAGCAGCCGGGCCTTTGAACTAGGCTGTTGCAGAGAACCTCAGCACACCGTTGTCGTCCTCAGTGCGTGTCAGTTTACCCTCGTGATAAAGCGTATGCAGATGGGCCAACGCCTCACCCATGGCAAATGTCATTTGATGCAGATCCAGCTTGCGCTTGAACATCAGCGGCACCACGTCCGACGCCGACATCGGTTTCTCACGACACCATTGCAGTACTTCGGCCAGCCGTTCGGCATGGTGGGCGTGCTGCTGGCGAAGCCGCTCATGCAGGCCCTTGAACGGTCGGCCATGCGAAGGCAGCACCAGGGTATCTTCGGCCAGCGGTTCGTAGCTGTCCAGCGATTGCAGATACAGCTTCAAAGGATCCGAGTCGGGTTCATGATCGAAGACACTGACGTTGGTCGAGATGCGCGGCAGCACCATGTCGCCGGAAATCAGCACCTTGAGTTCCGGACAGTACAGGCTGATGTGTTCCGGCGCATGACCGTAGCCCGCAATGAACTCCCACACGCGGCCACCGATGTGCAGGCGCTCTCCGCCCAGCATTCGCACGAAACGCCGCGGCATGCCTTCAACCAGCGAAGGATAGTAGCCGGCGCGCTGGCGGATCTGCTCCTGCGCATTCGCATCGGTCAGACCATGGCGCGCAAAATGCGCAACCGCCACATCGCCTCCGGTGCCCGCGCCGCCTGCCGGGCGTGACGACCAGAGCGATGCCACGTAAAAGTCAGTCATGCTCATATGCAGCGGTGCGTTCCAGCGTTCACAGATCCATGCAGCCAGACCGGTATGATCGGGGTGCATATGGGTGACAACCAGGCGCAGGACCGGCAGGCCTTCCAGCGCGTTTTCAAAAATGGTTTCCCACAACGCCTTGACTTCGGGCTTGGCAATGCCGGTATCCACTACCGTCCAGCCCTGGCGGCCATCGACCTCATCCCTGAGCAACCATAAGTTGATATGATCCAATGCAAACGGCAGGGGCATGCGAATCCATTTGACGCCGGGGGCAATTTCTCTGGCCTGCCCCGGTTGTGGCAACTCATCGCCGAAGGGATAATCCAGTCTTGCTTCAAGTTCGTTCATGCGTACCGCTCCTCATTGACATTTGGTTTTAATTCATAGATCATAGTTTACGTTAACGTAAACATGCAAGTCCGAATCCCTTTTCCGGCTGCTTTGCCTCCATGAACCCACGCACCTGGTCTATTTCCGAACTCGCGGAAGAATTCAATATCACGCCGCGAACGCTTCGTTTCTACGAAGATCACCGCATTGTCAATCCCATCCGGGACGGACAAAAGCGTATCTATACCCATCGGGACCGGACGCGCCTGAAGCTGGCGTTGCGTGGCAAACGACTGGGACTGCAATTGTCCGAAATCTGCTCGCTTATCGGCATGTACGAGGGCCCTGGCAGTACGCAGCCGCAATTGCAAAGCTACCTGACCATCCTCACCCGCCACAAACTGCAATTGATGCAGCAAAAGCAGGACCTGGACCAGACCCTGGCGGAAATCGACGAACAGGAAAAAAACTGCCTGAAACTGCTGAGCGAAGTGGACGCTGCCGCTGCGTCAAAGTGAGCGCATAAGCCCTCCGGCGCAGGCAGGCGCCACTGCTATGGGAGCCCGGATAGGCTACGGCAACCACAGTCAGGATGCCTCGCTTGAGTTTGACGGAAAAATCATTACCACCCGTACCTGGCAGGAACGTGTAGATACGCTGCGCGCGTCGCCCATCCTGCCTATTGAAATACACCAGAAATACACCGCCGGCTTACGGGTTTATACTGATCGGTCTCTTATTGACGTTTACGTAAACGTAATGATATATTAAGCGCTTATTCCGGACTGGTGCGATACCCATGATCAGTGGGCAATTTCCACACTGGCGATTACCCTTGTTTACCCACTTCGGTCATCAAGCCGTGATCCGGTTCACGTAAACTTATATCTGTCAGTGCGGCCTTATTCTGTGGGTCCACTCACACACCACAACGACGGAGACTTTTCATGACGCTTCCCGGTTTGAATTTTGATCTGGGCCAGGATCTGGATATGTTGCGCGATGCCGTAGCCGATTTTGCCAAGGCAGAAATCGCCCCACGTGCTGCCCAGCTGGATCGCGACGACCAATTCCCCATGGACCTGTGGAAAAAATTCGGTGATCTGGGCGTGCTTGGCATGACGGTCAGTGAAGAATATGGCGGCGCCAACCTTGGCTATCTGGCTCATATGATCGTCATGGAAGAGTTTTCGCGTGCCAGCGCCTCGGTGGCCCTGTCCTACGGCGCTCACTCCAACCTGTGCGTCAACCAGTTGCATCGCAACGGCACCGAAGCGCAAAAGCAAAAATACCTGCCCAAACTCATCAGCGGCGAGCATATCGGCGCACTGGCCATGAGCGAACCGGGTGCCGGTTCCGATGTGGTCAGCATGAAACTGCGCGCCGAGAAAAAAGGCGACCGCTATGTGCTCAATGGCACCAAAATGTGGATTACCAACGGCCCGGATGCAGATACCCTGGTGGTGTACGCCAAAACCGACCCACAGGCCAATGCCAAAGGCATCACCGCCTTTATCATCGAAAAAGGCTTCAAGGGGTTTTCCGTCGCCCAGAAACTGGACAAACTGGGCATGCGCGGCAGCCATACCGGCGAACTGGTGTTTGAAAACTGTGAAGTCCCCGAAGAAAATATACTGGGCCAGCTCAACGGCGGCGTAAAGGTACTCATGAGCGGGCTCGATTACGAGCGCGCCGTGCTGGCCGGCGGGCCGCTGGGCATCATGCAGGCCGTGATGGATATCACCGTGCCCTATGTGCATGAGCGCCAGCAGTTTGGCCAGGCTATCGGCCAGTTCCAGCTGATTCAGGGGAAAATGGCCGATTTGTACACTACGCTGCAGGCAAGCCGGGCCTTTTGCTACACCGTCGGCAAACACCTGGATCGCCTGGGCGACGGCCATGTGCGCGAAGTGCGCAAAGATTGCGCCGCCGTTATCCTGTATTGCGCAGAAAAAGCCACCTGGATGGCCGGCGAAGGCATCCAGATCCTGGGCGGCAACGGTTACATCAACGAGTACCCCACGGGACGTCTGTGGCGCGATGCCAAGCTGTACGAAATCGGCGCCGGCACCAGCGAAATCCGCCGCATGCTCATCGGACGTGAGCTGTTCAACGAAACACGCTAGTCATTTGGCCCGGTCGGCGAACCGGGCCGCTAGCTGCAAGACAAAAGACACATGACTATGCCGCTCACCGCAGATCATCAGCAAGTCCGACAAGTCGATCCGCCCGTGCCGGAACCTTCTGCCCTGGCCGCCGAAATCCTGGCCGGCTTCAACCGGCACTATTCGCTGTTTCGCTTTGTCGCGCAACGGGCCAAAGCGCTGTTTGAGTCACACGACTGGCATGGCATGCAGCGGGTCAACCGCGAGCGGATAGACTACTACGACACGCGGGTGCGCGAATGCACACGACAGATCACCCAGTTGCTGGACAGGACCCGCATGGCCATGCAGGATCCGACGGTCAGCGGCGCCTTTACCGAAGAACAAAGCCAGTACTGGCAGGATATCAAGCAAGCCTATACGCAACTGCTGCTGGAGCATAGCCAGCCCGAGTGTGCAGAAACCTTCTTCAATTCGGTATGCAGCCGGATCATGCACCGCGACTATTTTCATAACGACTTCCTGTTCGTGCGCCCCGCCGTTGCCACCGATTACATTGATGCCCAGGGCAGTTCCTATCGCGTTTACTACCCTCACACGCACGGCATTGTATCCACGGTTATCGACATGGTGGCCGACTTCGGGCTGGCCCTGCCTTACCATGACCTGCCCGCAGATGCCCGCCTGCTTGCCCGTCGCGCCGTCAGCGTGCTGCGTAGGGAGATCATCAAAACTGGCGGTTCGCGCATTGCGCCCGACTGTCAGATTCATGTGCTGCGCAGTCTGTTTTTCCGTAACAAGGGCGCCTATATCATAGGTCGCTTCATCAACAACGGACAGCTCTATCCGTTTTCCATTCCACTGCTGCATACGCCGGCCCACGAAGTGAGGTTGCATGCACTGCTGCATACCCGCGCCGATATCAGCACGCTGTTCAGTTTTACCCGTGCCTATTTTCTGGTAGACATGGAAACGCCCTCCTCGTACGTCTCGTTCCTGCACACGCTGATGCCAGCCAAACCCAAGGCAGAACTGTATACGGCTATCGGGCTGCAGAAACAGGGCAAGACCCTGTTCTACCGCGACTTCCTGCATCACCTCACGCATTCGACCGATACTTTCGACATTGCCCCGGGTATCGAAGGAATGGTGATGACCGTATTTACACTGGGCTCCTATCCCTATGTGTTCAAGCTCATCCGCGACAAGATCCGCAAGGACGGGATGGTGCACAAGACCGTTCGCCAGAAATACCAGATGGTCAAACTGCATGATCGGGTCGGACGCATGGCAGATACCTGGGAGTATTCACAAGTTGCCCTGCCGCTACATCGGTTTTCCGATGCCTTGCTCAAAGAGCTGCGCACCGAAGTGCCCAGTCTGATCGAAGAGACCGACAGTGCCATCATCTTTCGACATGTCTATATCGAACGCCGCATGACGCCGCTGAACCTGTATCTGAACCGGGCCAGCGATGCTGCACTTGAAGACGCCGTCAAAGGCTACGGGGATGCCATCGCTGAATTGGCTGCGGCCAATATTTTTGCAGGCGATATGCTGTACAAGAATTTCGGTGTCACCCGTCTGGGCCGCGTCGTGTTTTATGACTATGACGAAATACAGCCGATCACCGAGATGGTTTTCCGAAGGATTCCACCGGCCCCCAACGAAGAAGCCGAAATGTCCGACGAGCCCTGGTACGCCGTTCACGCCAATGACGTGTTTCCCGAGGAATTCGAACGATTCCTGCTGGGCGACCCCCGCGTGCGGCGGGCATTCCTGAAACACCATGCCCAACTGCTGGACTACCAATGGTGGCAGAACCGGCAGAACCGGGTGGCGTCCGGTAAAATCGAAGATATCTTTCCCTACCCCGCCGAGCGCTGTCTGCATCGTGCAGACGTGCCGCGGCAACATAATTCATTAAAGGAATCGACATGAATGATCCTATCGTAATCGTTTCTGCTGCCCGCACGCCCATGGGTGCCATGACGGGCAGCCTTTCCGGGCTGGCTGCACATGAACTGGGCGCCACCGCCATCCGCGCCGCCGTAGAGCGGGCGGGCATCAAGGCCGACGACGTCCAGGAAGTGATCATGGGCAACGTCCTGCAGGCAGGACAGGGCCAGGCACCGGCACGCCAGGCAGCACTGGGCGGCGGGTTGCCTAAAAGCGTGGCATGCACCACCATCCATAAAGTCTGCGGCTCGGGCCTGAAAGCGGCCATGCTTGCGCATGACCTGCTGCTGGCCGGCAGTGCCGAGGTCGTGGTTGCCGGCGGCCAGGAAAGCATGAGCAACGCCCCGTATCTGTTGCTCAAAGGCCGCCAGGGCTATCGCTATGGTCACTCTACCGTCTATGATCATATGGCGCTGGACGGACTGGAAGACGCCTATGAGCGCGGTACCGCCATGGGCGTTTTTGCTGAAAAATGCGCTGATAAATACACCTTTAGTCGCCAGGACCAGGACGCGTTTTCCATCGAGTCACTCAAGCGCGCCAATGCCGCCATTGCCGATGGCAGCTTCGAATGGGAAATTGCCCCCGTGACCGTCAGTGGCCGGGGCGGCGACACCATTGTCAGTACCGATGAATCGCCCGGCAAGGCCAAGCCCGAGAAAATTCCCGCCCTCAAGCCTGCTTTCAAAAAAGACGGCTCGGTCACGGCGGCAAACTCGTCATCCATTTCCGATGGCGCGGCAGCACTGGTCATCATGCGTGAGTCCACCGCAAAAAAACTGGGGGCAACGCCTATCGCGCGTATTGTGGGCCATTCCCAGCACTCTCATGAACCCGAGTGGTTTACCACTGCGCCGGTCAGCGCCATCAAAAAACTGCTGGACAAGCTTTCATGGAGCAAAGACGACGTTGACCTATACGAAATCAACGAAGCGTTCGCCGTAGTAACCATGGCCGCCATGAAAGAGCTGGAACTGGATCACGCCAAAGTCAATATCCATGGCGGCGCCACTGCGCTGGGCCATCCTATCGGTGCATCCGGCGCACGCATTCTGACCACATTGCTTGGCGCGCTGCGCAAGACCAAAGGAAAACGCGGCGTGGCTTCTTTGTGCATCGGTGGCGGAGAAGCTGTGGCGCTGGCCGTCGAAATGATCTGACCTTGTGGTTTATCCGTGTCGGGCAGCAATCTGCCCGGCACGGCTCACACCCAACCATCCACCCTGTTGCTCGCGCCGGTCGGCACGCAGCTGCCGGCCACTTGCATGGAAATGTTTTATGCCCGTTATCACCTCAAAAATAAATGCCCGTTCCGCAGGCTTTCTGGAAAACGCCCAAGCAATGCAGCAACAGATTGATGATCTGAAGCAGCACCTGGAAAAAACCGCGCAGGGTGGCGGCGAAACCGCCCGCGCCAAACACGTGGCACGCGGCAAACTGCTGCCACGCGACCGTGTTGAACGACTGCTGGATCCCGGTTCGCCCTTTCTCGAACTCTCGCCCATGGCAGCGCACGGGATGTATGAGGGCGACGCGCCCGGCGCCGGCGTCATTACCGGCATCGGCCGGGTCAATGGCATCGAGTGCGTTATCGTATGCAACGATGCCACGGTCAAGGGCGGCACGTACTACCCCATGACGGTCAAGAAGCATCTGCGGGCCCAGGAAATCGCCCAGCAAAATCGCCTGCCCTGCATTTATCTGGTGGATTCGGGTGGCGCCAACCTGCCGCGCCAGGACATGGTGTTCCCGGATCGCGATCATTTCGGACGCATTTTTTACAATCAGGCGGTCATGTCCTCCATGGGCATTGCACAAATTGCCGTTGTCATGGGCTCATGCACGGCCGGCGGCGCCTATGTGCCTGCCATGAGCGATGAATCCATCATCGTCAAAAACCAGGGCACCATCTTTCTGGGCGGCCCGCCACTGGTAAAAGCGGCAACGGGCGAGGTCGTCACTGCCGAAGACCTGGGCGGCGGCGATGTGCACACGCGCCTGTCGGGCGTGGTGGATCATCTGGCCAACAGCGACCTGCATGCCCTGCAGCTGGCACGCGACACGGTGGCGCGCTTAAATATCAAAAAGAACATACCCCTTAAACTGCAAGCGGTGCGTGAGCCCCTGTACGATCCTGCGGAACTGAACGGCATCATTCCGGCCGATACCCGCAAGCCTTACGACGTTCGCGAAGTGATTGCGCGCATTGTCGACGGATCCGAATTCGATGAGTTCAAGGCGCGCTTTGGCACCACGCTGATTACCGGCTTTGCCCATCTGCATGGCATGCCGGTCGGCATCATTGCCAATAACGGCATTCTGTTTTCCGAAGCGGCGCAAAAAGGCGCACACTTTATTGAACTGTGCTGCCAGCGCAAGATCCCGCTTATCTTTTTGCAGAACATTACTGGTTTTATGGTGGGTCGCAAATACGAAAACGAAGGCATTGCCCGTCACGGCGCCAAAATGGTCACCGCCGTGTCCACCGCGTCAGTCCCCAAGATCACCGTCCTCATTGGCGGCTCTTTCGGTGCCGGCAACTACGGCATGTGCGGCCGCGCCTTCAATCCGCGCATGCTCTTCATGTGGCCCAATGCCCGTATCTCGGTCATGGGCGGCGAGCAGGCGGCCAGCGTGCTGTCTACGATCCGCCGCGATGGCATCGAGGCCAAGGGCGGCAGTTGGTCTGCCGACGAAGAAGAACTATTCAAGGCCCCGATTCGCGATCAGTACGAACGCGAAGGTCACCCTTACTATGCCACTGCACGCCTGTGGGATGACGGCATCATCCAGCCTGCCGACACCCGCCGGGTGCTGGCGCTGAGCCTGTCCGCAGCCCTGAACGCCCCGATAGAAGACACCCGTTTCGGCGTGTTCCGCATCTGACCGGAGACTAGACCATGTTCCATACCATCCTGATTGCCAATCGCGGCGAAATCGCCTGCCGCGTGGCCTCCACTGCCCGCCGCATGGGCATTCGCACTGTCGCGGTCTACTCCGATGCCGATGCCAACGCAGCGCACGTGCATGCCTGCGATGAATCGGTTCATATTGGCGCCGCCGAACCTCGCGCCAGCTATCTGCTGGGCGATGTGATCCTGAACGCTGCCCGGGCGACGGGCGCCCAGGCAATTCACCCCGGTTACGGTTTTCTGTCCGAAAACGAAGCCTTTGCCCTGGCCTGCGGGCAGGCAGGCGTCACCTTTATCGGACCACCGGCCTCTGCCATTGCCGCCATGGGCAGCAAGTCTGCCGCCAAATCTCTGATGGAACGGGCAGGCGTCCCGCTGGTGCCTGGCTATCACGGCAAAGACCAGGACCCCACCCTTTTGCATCAGGAAGCCGACCGCATCGGCTATCCGGTATTGATCAAGGCCAGTGCCGGCGGCGGCGGCAAAGGCATGCGCGTGGTCAATAGCTCAGAGGAGTTTATCGCCGCACTGGCTTCATGCAAGCGTGAAGCGATCAGCAGCTTTGGCGACGACATGGTTTTGATCGAACGCTATCTGACCAAACCGCGCCATATCGAGATCCAGGTCTTTGCCGACAGCCAGGGCAATGCCGTGTACTTGTTCGAGCGTGACTGCTCGGTACAGCGCCGCCACCAAAAAGTCATCGAAGAGGCCCCGGCGCCGGGCATGACCGCCGAACGCCGCAAGCAAATGGGCGAGGCGGCAGTCGCTGCCGCCAAGGCCGTGGGCTATGTGGGTGCCGGCACGGTCGAGTTCATCGCTGAACCCGACGGACGCTTTTACTTCATGGAAATGAATACCCGTCTGCAGGTGGAGCACCCGGTCACCGAGATGATTACCGGGCTGGACCTGGTCGAATGGCAATTGCGCGTTGCCGCCGGGCAGCCCCTGCCATTGACGCAAGACGAACTGACCATGCAAGGCCATGCCATTGAAGCACGGATCTACGCAGAAAATCCAGACAACGGCTTTCTGCCGTCCATCGGCACGCTAAGCCACCTGCGCCTGCCTGAACATGTCACCTTCCGCAACGGCACGGTTCGTGTCGATGGCGGGGTGGGCCAGGGCGATACCATCTCGCCCTATTACGACCCCATGATCGCCAAGCTGATTGTCTGGGGTGAAAACCGCGAACAGGCCATTGCGCGCATGCATACGGCACTGGCGCAAACGCATGTTGTTGGCGTGCGCACCAATCTGGCGTTTCTTGGCCGGCTCATGGAAAACACGGCGTTTGCCTCCGCCGACCTGGATACGGGATTGATCGAAAAAAACCGCGAGCAATTGCTGCCCGAACATACCGAAGCCACATTGCCGGCGCTGGCCTGCGTGGCGGCCACCTGGATCAGCGCCCAGGGACAAACCGGCCATAACAGCAACCAGGGCGATCACAGTATCGACCCATGGGACAGCACCGACGGCTGGCGCCTGTCGGGTTCCTATAGACAGACCCTGCAACTGCTCGATGGCGATATCGCGCACACGCTGCACATGCAGCGCGTTGACGGACAGTGGCAACTGGTGCACCAGGACCGTAACTATCCCCTGTCATGGTCAGCCCAAGCCGATGGCGCCAGCTGGCACACCCAGGTCAACCTGGATGGCCGCAATTATCGCGGTACCGTCGTGCGCGAGGGAGAACAGGCCTGGTTGTTTGGCACCGGACAAACCGGTGGCACCCGTATTTTTGGCCTGCCGGACATGTTGCGCCATGCCGCCGACGAGAGCGCCGACCATGGTGGCAACCTGACCGCCCCCATGCCAGGCAAGATCATCTCTCTGTCGGTCAAGGCCGGCGACACCGTAAAAAAAGGCGACGCCCTGATGGTCATGGAGGCCATGAAAATGGAACACGCCATTACCGCACCCACATCGGGCATTGTCGAGGAAGTGTTCTTTGCTGTTGGCGATCAGGTAACGGATGGAGCGGAATTGATCAGGATTGAAGAGGCCGACACCTGACCTTTCGCATTCTCTTTCACAAAAAAAAGAAGTCGAACGTAAACGGCCCCGGATAAGAACCCGGGCAAGATGACGATCTGAGCTAATTTGAAGAAATCAAAATTCCGAGACACTGTCTCGGAATTCTCTGCAAATACACATCCCACCATGTCCCGGACTGCGCTTTAGAAATAACAGAAAGGCGGTATGCGAGAAGAAATTTCCGCCTATTTTCCAGATTGGTCCACGCTATTTACATGCCGTTCCAGATTGCCTACGCTGAATGCGCGGCCAAATCAGGCCGTCAAATCAAAAGAACGTTGCGAGCAACCGTTTGCCGTCACTTGCCCGGCGCATGAGACTGGCACGTGAAGCGCCAGCCGCTGCCCGTATTTTCCATTGTTCAAAAGCGTGGTCTTACTGCTTGCCTTCGTCCAGATGTATATTGCCACCTTCGTTGGCCCACTCAGCATCACGCTGCTGTTCGATATCGTCTGACAGCGTATCGAGCAATTCAGCGATCTCGTCCTGATAAGTTTCAATCATATCATCCGGCAAACCCAAAGACTCCTGGGCTTCCAGAAAACTTTCGGCGCAGATATTGAGCGAATTGCGCACGGCCTTTTTGTCGCTCACATTGGCCAGCAATGCATACACCGCATGCTGCAGGGCCGCCTGCTGCGCCATGCATTGATTCAGATTATCCGATAGCTCGATTACCAGCTCTTTGAGTTCCATCTCGTTCTGCATGTCTGCTCCTTGTCATCCGTTGGGAGAAACCGGACGGATTCGACCATCCGGTTACCTCATTGCCCTGTCGGCAGACAGGGATCGATCAAGTTCTGACCTGGGCAATCGCTTCGTCCAGCCATGCCAGCATCAACTTGAGTTCATCTTCAGTCATATTCAATGCGGTCATGAAGCGCAGCAGATTCGGCCGCGGCGCGTTCAGCAGCATGCCTTCCGGACCGCGCTCACGCGCTGCGTCCACAATCGCCGGTCCGTCGTCCTTGTCCAGGATCAACGCACGCAACATGCCCATGCCACGCTCGCCTTTCATGCCCCATTTTTCCGACAGCGCCAGCAGTCCTTGCGACAACTGTTCGGAACGGGCCTGAACACTTTGCATAAAACCGGGGGCAGCCAAGGTATCGAAAACAGCAATACCACCGGCGGTGATCAATGGGTTGCCATTGTAGGTTCCACCCTGATCGCCATGCTCAAAGCACGACACTTCTTCGCGGGCCAGCATGGCGGCCAGGGGAATGCCGCCGCCGATCCCTTTGCCCAGCGACATGATGTCGGGCTCAATGCCATAAGCCTGATAGGCAAACAGTTCGCCGCAGCGGCCCATGCCTGTCTGCACTTCGTCCACGATCAGCAGCATATTGTTCTCGCGGGTCAGTTCGCGCAGCGCTTTCATGAACGCCATCTCTGCAGGAATAACGCCGCCTTCGCCCTGCACCGGTTCCAGCATGATAGCAACGGTATCGTCGTCAATCAGCGCCTTGACCGACTCCAGGTTATTGAGTTCAGCCTTGGGAAAGCCATCGACCTGGGGCGCAAATTTCGTGTCCCACCCAGCCTTGCCCGAGGCGGACATGGTAGCCAATGTGCGGCCGTGAAAACTATGGTCGAAAGTGATAATCTTGTAGGCGCCCTTCTTGTTTTTCTGGCCCCATTTGCGCGCCAGCTTGATCACGCCCTCGTTGGCCTCGGCGCCACTGTTGGTGAAAAACACCCGATCGAAGCACGACGCATCAATCAGCCGCTTGGCCAGCGCCACGGACGGCTCATTGAAAAACGCAGGAGATGGGTTGATCAGTTTTCCGGCCTGGTCGGCAAGCGCCTTGACCAATTGCGGCGGACAATGCCCCAGGCAATTTACCGCCCAGCCCTGAATGCAATCCAGATATCGCTTGCCTGTGTCGTCCGTCAACCAGGAACCCTCGCCACTGACGAAATACAAAGGTGGACGGGCGGTAATCTCCATTAGCGACTGAGCATCGGCAGAACTGAATGACATGGCATTTCCTTATAAATGCAAATGGGGGACGAAGTAAGTTTTCATTGTATTCAAATTCCCCCCGGCTGTCCGGTCTGCATGAAAAATACACGCTTACGCAGGCCGGTTGCCGCGACCCATCGATCTGCCAAAAGGCAATCTTTGCACCTACCGCTTTCACGCACCAAGCTTTAACGCTCGATTTTTATCCCGGATTTAACTCCCAGTTGCACACGTCGCTTTACACTTTAACGCTTTGCTCTGACTCCCGGTTCTTTGCTCTGACGCCCGGATTTAACTCGCGCCGCTCACTCCCTGTTCGCGCACCTGGCCTGGCGCTTGGGTGTTCTTTGCGCAGCGCCATTTGCCGCCTCCTCAGCTTAGCTTGTTTTCCTGCGCTAACCTGTCGCGCCAGCATGGTCAAATCAACGGCGTCATCTGCGCTTTTTTTTTGCTCATTTTTTGCGCTACTGGGCCGGCCAGCTATGTACAGTGCAATCGACTGAAACAGAAGGCGCGGCGGCCAGACAACGGTTCTGTCATCGGAAAGTCTTTTGGAATCATGAGCCTGGAAGCCACTGTGATGTTTTTTTATGACGAGATCCAATAAACCGTTGCCTGCCCACGCAAAAACCCGTACAGTATAATCATTAAGCCTGCGTAACGGCTGACGGGTGTAGCCTGTCATATAGCACCATTTATATACGCTTTCAGCTTAATTAAAGAATTTTGAAGGCAGGATGGTGTCATTTGACTGAAGGGCTATCATTGAATAAACCTTTTGGGGAAAACGCATTATGTATGATGTCCTGGTTTATCTCTTCGAGAACTATTACACTCCAGAATCCTGCCCTTCCGCAGACGTCCTGACCAAAAGGCTCATGGCTGCAGGCTTTGAGCACGATGACATTGACGATGCGATCGGCTGGCTTTTCGGTCTGGCCGAATCCACAGAAAAATGCGTGGAACTGACCAGCATGTCAGACTCCAGCACACGTTTTTATACACCAGGCGAACAACAACACCTGGGCGTTGCGGCCCTCGGGTTCCTGAGTTTTCTGGAGTATAGCGGGGCAGTGGCACCACCACTGCGTGAAATCATCATTGATCGGGCCATGGCAGCGCCGGAGGCTCCCCTGTCCTTGCAGCACATCAAAATCATCACGCTGATGGTGTTGTGGAGCCAGGAAGCGGAAATTGATCATCTGATCCTGGAAGAACTGGTTACCGACGACGAAGAAAAACTGTTTCACTGATCCGAAGGTTCGGCGGCGTGGTTGCGCCATGTGTCGCATGAAGCGACCATGAGGCAAGCACGCCGCCATAACCTATGCGAACATAAGCATGTTTGCAGCCAGGCCAGTGGCTGCTCGTGTCTACTCTATCTACTTGCCCCCGCTGATTTTGTCCAACTCGTCTTACACCACCTGCGCCCCCTATACGGGGCGTTTTGCGCCCAGCCCCAGCGGTCCCCTTCACGACGGGTCGCTTGTCGCGGCCATGGCCAGCTTTCTGGACGCTCGCGCCCATCACGGCCGCTGGCTGTTACGCATCGAGGACATCGACACGCCGCGCGTGGCGCCGGGTGCCGACCAAATTATCCTGTCGCAATTGCAACAACTGGGCATGCGCTGGGACGGCGACATTATCTGGCAGTCGCAGCGGCTGTCACGATATGCTGACATATACGAGCAACTTGGCAGACAAGGCCTGATTTACGGATGCGCCTGTACACGCCAGGAAATCGCCAGCAACGCCCTGCGGGCAGGGCTGTTGGGAGAGGACGGTGAGCGCCCCTACGCCGGCACCTGTCGGGCCGGTATTGCTGCTGGCCGCTCACCCCGTGCATGGCGCGTGAGAATGCCCGATGAAGCATACGCCTTTACCGATCGATGGGTGGGCGCACGAACCCAAAACGTTGCCCAGGCCGTCGGCGATATGATCGTCAAACGCGCCGATGGCCTGTTCGCCTATCAGCTCGTTGTGGTTGTGGACGATTACGATCAGCAGGTGACGGACATTGTGCGAGGCCAGGACCTACTTTCTTCTACAGCCAGGCAGCATCAACTGGCTCGCATGCTGGGTTTTATGCCACCGCGGATGATGCATGTTCCTCTGGTGCTGGACGCAGATGGCAGAAAGCTCTCGAAACAGAATCACGCACAGGCCATTGATGTACACAACCCGATTAAAAGCCTGCAGCGGGCCTGGGCAGCGCTGGGGTTTGATGTGCTGCCCGTAAACACGGTGAACGACTTCTGGGACGCAGCAGTGGCGGCATGGCGCCAACGTTTTACCATACGCTGACGCCCGTTTTAACCGTTATTTCCCGCCGCTATTTTGACCGTTATGTGTAACCGCTGTTTTGGGCGGTTATGATTTTTAGCCGTTATTTTTTGCCTTTGTACAGTGACCGCCAACGCCCGAACGCACACTGCAAAATGTGCGGCACAACGCACGCCCCCACAAGTGAGCCCCTGCATAACGGCCACCGAGCCCCGCCGTGCCGGTCTCAAGTGCTTATCGAGTGATGCTCAAGCCCTAAAGCCGATTCTGCTTTTCATCCAGCAACCCGGTTAACAATGCCACGCCGTCCTGATTGACACGAAACTCCCCATAGCGGGCACGCGCATAGTGTTCGCCCTGCCCTTCCGGGAAAAAATAGGCATCGGTCACAAACAGCACCCGCTCATCCAGCTGCCGGCGATAACGCACCACCACATTACCGGGCTGCGCAGGCGGTGCCATTTGAGGTAGCGTTCGCGTAAAGTGGTAGACACCCTGCGCATCGGGTTTCAGTTCGACATATCGGTGTGAATAGTCGGAAAACAGATTCCCATCGTCGCCCCGCTGTGACGCAAAATTTAACGTCATATAGTCGCCCTGCATCAAAGAGCGCGGATCCACCGGCCGCAATGCAACAACAAAACGCGTCCCGTCGCGAATGATGGCCTCTTTTTGCAGGATGTCCACATTGGCCACTGCCAGCACGGCAACCAGCCCGGCCACGATACTCACAAGCACCGGCACCCTTGGCCACCCGCGGCCCGATCTGGTCTCAGGAGCAGACAGGGTGTCATGCGTGGGCAAGCGCGACCCGTCGCGCCCGGCGGGCGTATCGGAGATCGGATCCGATGCGCCATGATGATCGGCGGGTCGCCCGCCAATGACCGCAACAGGACGCAGCCGGTACCACAGCAGTGCAAGCACCAGCAGAACGGCGCCCTGAGCGATCAGAAAGTATGCTTTATCGAGCAGAAGAAAATGCAATTGAAAATAAAACCGAGCCAGAAAGGCGATGATACTGACCACGCCGACAACCAGCATGCTGCGGTAACGCAGCTCGTAGCCCAGCAGGCACAACAACAGCCCCAACTGCACACCGGGCAGGTCGCCCCACAGTACGCCCAGTGCCAACAGGACCAGCAGCACAACGGCCTGATCCACCGCGCAAACGCGTGACCGCCTGGCAGACAGCCACGCGACCCCCACAGGCAGCAGGGCAAACACCAAATTACACAGATAAACCATCGGGAACCGTGTGGGCAGACGCCATTTACTCAGCACCATGGCCAGCATGTTCTGCCCATCGTGCGCACTGTGATTGCCGCTGTAGGGCAACCCCGACATATCAATAACATAAGCGCCAAGCGGGACGCACAGCAGCGCCCAAGCAAGCATTTTGTAGCGACGCAGCCAGGCCTGTGGCAACCCTATCAGAATCACGGTGGCCAGCACAATATAAACAGGCGCCAGTTCGCTCACAAACGACTGCCAGTCTGCGTCATGACGATAGCCCGATAGGCCGGTATCTGCATGATCGAATGCCAGACCAGGACTGTACTGCGGCCAAAGAATGGCAAAGAGCACCAGCGCTGCGACTGCGCACAGGAACTGAAACCACGGTATTTGATGCATATGGTACAGAAGCAGCAGGCCGGCAATCAGACCCAATACCGGCAAAGCGCGGTCCGCGTAGTCTATATAGGTTCCGTTGAAAACCTCGAATGCCAGCAACAGCAAACCGACCAGCATCAGCGTTACACCGCTGACACGCCCTTTTCCGCCCGCGGCGAAGTATGCCAACAGCCCGGCGACCAGCGCCGCACCTGCAGCCCCTGCCAGCGGTATCTCCAGGACCACAATAAGGGCCAGGCCCAGCAAAAATATAAAACCGAATGAAAAAAGGAACAACAACGGCGAACTTTGCGCCGGGGTGACTGCAGATTCAGCCTTTGCTGTGTTTGTGGCTGTATCTGTGACCGCAGCAGGTAAGGCTGCCGAACTATCCGAAGGGGCTGGCTGGCCGGGCGCGTCAGCCTGCGATTGATACACTTTCCTGAGCCAGGACACGCAACCGAGCATCCCCCCAAGTGCCACCACAAAGGCCAGCGCCACGCTCAGCTCGATCGACTCGGCGAACAGCCAGCTTGCGATGAGCACGTAGGTACCCGCATACAGGACCGTAAAGACGGCCAGTTGCGAAAGAATGAAAAAATCGGGCCTGACACGGTGATAAAGATAGAACCCGCCTGAGACAACCACCCCAACCAGCACAGCCTGCAGCAGCATGGCCTGATTGGGTCCATCATCAAACAGTGATTCCACAGACGCGGCCAGCGTACAAAACAAGGCAATCAGTATGATAAGCACCAGCAGCCGGGGAACCATCCGATAGGGATCGCTGTAGTGGCTGCGCAAACGCTCGGCGCCCGCCAGCAGGCCGGCATTGATTGCGGCCACCACCCATGCATAGCCCATGGGTGTATAACGCTGCGGGCTGATCAGCACCTGCGTACCCAGCAGCAATATGATGGCGGTATTTAGCACGACCAGCCACAGAACGATGACAAACCAGCTGCGCGCGACCAGCAGCCAGGGAATCGCCAGCAGAGCCCACCAGCCAAAGAGCGTCCAGGGATCGGCGCCGGTCTGATAGGTTTGCCCCAGAAGCGCCAATAGGCCACCGGTAACGACACAAGCGAGAAACAACGCGCCTGCAAAAACCGGTACGCCCTGGCGGCCTGAGCGAGCCAGGTCCGGAACGCCTGGGGTATGGCCGGACCTGGGCTGTCCCCGCCAGGCCTGCACCAAGGCAACGGCTACAACGGCAACCAGTAACAGCTGGACACCCGCAATACGCTCAAATTTGCCAAGGCCGTCCCAGTTTGCCGCGATCCAGGTCACAATGCCGCTGGCCAGCAGCCCAATACCCAGTACCCGCAATCCTATATTGAAAAAGAGACGCCACCGGACGATTTGATCATGCCCGGATTGTGCAGAATGAGCCGTCGGAGCTTGCATCAATTGAATTACCTCTCGTATTATCCGCGTTTGGGCTGACGGGAAAGTGCCGGCCACCAGAAACAGCACGGCAAGCGATTATAGCTGTGTGGAAAATAACCGTGTAGTACACTCGGTGAAAAATAACACATCCGCTTGCGGTTCATAACTTCGGAAAACCATGACGAAAACCCTGATTATCGCTGAGAAACCTTCAGTTGCACTCGATATTTCCCGTGCCTTGGGCGGCATGCATCGTGAAGGCGACTACTTTGAGAACGACCAGTATGTCCTGTCGTCCAGCGTAGGGCATTTGCTCACCCTGACCAATCCCGACGATGTTGTCCGCGGCAAATGGTCCTTCAATCATCTGCCGGCCATCCCGGCCAAAGCGTTTGACCTCAAACCGTCGGACAAAAAAGCCACCGACCGCCTCAAAATGCTGGTGCGCCTGCTCAAACGCAAGGATGTTACTGCCATTATCAATGCATGTGACGCCGGACGAGAGGGAGAGTTGATCTTCCGCTACATTATCCAGTATGCGGGCGTCAATAAGCCCATCAAGCGGCTCTGGCTGCAGTCCATGACTCGCAACGCCATTATTGAGGCCTTCGACAATCTGCGCGACGACAGCGTGATGAAGCCGCTGGAAGCGGCGGCTCGCTCGCGCGCGGAAGCCGACTGGCGGCTCGGCATCACCGGCACGCGGGCCATGACTGCCTTCAACAGCAAGGACGGGGGCTTTTTCCAGCCGCCTATCGGCCGGGTCCAGACCCCGACCCTGGCCATTGT